>JBGSKE010000001.1:0-1721 GCA_041741355.1 Negativicutes bacterium
ATAAGACTTGCACCGAGGAATCACCGAAGTTGCCCAGTTTGACAGGGCGAAGTGAAACCGCGCCGGCGTTGACTACCCAAACAGAAGGTGTATTACCGGTTTGATAAATTGCCGACAGAGGAATATAGGTTGAACTGTTAGACCCGCCGGCGCTAGTGACGGCAGTGCTGACACTGGCTGTCATGCCCAGTTTCAGTTCAGCTGGCGGGTTGATTAACTGAATCCGCACTTTATAAGTCCGCGACGTTTTATCGGCCATCGGCGAAATTTCACGGACCTTTCCCTCAATTACCCGATCCGGCAGGGCCCAGAACGATGCTTTAACATCTTTGGCATTGAGGATCTCTTCGTACCGATTTTCCGGCACGTCAATTTCAATTTCACGTTCTCCGTCCTGTACCAGCGTGACTACAGCCTGGCCCGCTGAGACTACCTGGCCAGACTCGACGTTGATTGCCGAGATGACGCCAGAAGTCGTGGCGCGTAGCGCGGTATAATCCAATTGATTTGTCCCCTGGCTGTTTTGCGCTGAAGCCATGCGGGAAGCTGCCAGGGCTGCAGCATAAGCATTTTCATATTGTTCCAGTATGACCCGGCTTACAGCGCCTTGGGCAAATAGCGCCTGATAGCGGTGCAGATTGTTTTCAGCCAGTTTTAACTGGGATTGCGCTGATAGCACTTGTGCCGCCGAAATGTTTACAGTTTGCTGTACATCTTTCGGGTCGATTTCCATCAAGATACTGCCGGCAGTGACCTGGCTACCCAATTCAATATTGCGGCGGATGATTTTGCCGCTGACTTGAAATGCAAGCTGGCTTTCATAGCGTCCGCGAACTTCACCGGCATATTTGGCTGATTGTTCAGCGCCGCTCAGCTTTACAGCGATCGAACGCACCAACGGTGGTTGTTCGGTCGTAGTTTTTTTGTTTGATAATGCACCGGATAAAATTACACCCAGTACGATTAGCGTGACTGATAGCAAAATTAACAAGGGGGTTTTATAGCGGTGCAGTATTTTCCTAGAGAACATGTCAGTTTTCGCCTCCGTTATTTCTCATCAATGAATGGTGCAAAATATCGACTAATGCGTCAGTATAAAAACCATCGGCCTCTTTTTGCGGCTCGAATGGCATTGTTTTCATATAGCTGAACGCCTGAAACATTTTTAGCCCGATATAGGCGGCAACCTGTTCGTCAATTTCTGGACGGATGCGGTTCTTTTGTTTGCCTTCTGTGATAATACCGGCAATGATCGTGACGAGATTTTCGGTTACCAGCGAGTGATATTTGCCGGTCACTAAGGCGGAAAACAGGGCATCGTCATTTTTGAGCAGACGGGTGAGAAAAATATCTTCACGGAAATATTCGATCGCAGTTCTGAGCAACTTGAGCAGACGGTCCAGGGGATCGGGCACTTCGCCCATGCGGGCAAAGATGATTTCCAGGTCTTTTTGGCATTCTCTGACGAATAGACTATCAAATAAGTGCTGCTTATCATGAAAATTCTCATACAAGGTACGCTTGGAAATTTTGCAGTCGCGGCTGATTTCATCCATGGTCGTTTTTTGAAAACCGAACCGATCAAAGCGGCTTTGGGCATGATCCAGAATTAGATCCTTTAACTCGTTCATACAGGAAACTCCTTTCGTAAAACACCATAAAACTATTATAGTGTTTTAGTTTTCACTTCGCAAGCTCGGCTGTCTTTTGTCAATAAAAAA
>JBGSKE010000002.1:0-2828 GCA_041741355.1 Negativicutes bacterium
AGCCAGGCCTGCAACTCAAAAACAACTTGGGTCAAGTCACCGCGTGACAGTCGATACAGCAAATCTTCCGCCAAAAAATCGCGCCGTTCCGTCAAAATATGCCGCCACAACGGTGATTCCGACACAACCGAAGCAAACCGGCCCCGGAATCCCGACCAAGCTTTGCTCAAAACGTCCAGATCGCGGATGCTGCCAAGCAGTGCCCCCCATTGTCGCAACCGATCCTGATGCAACTGCCAGGCTTCTTTTTGCAGACGAGGCTGAAAAAACTGCAATAACGAACGCAGTCGGCGGGACTGAATTCGTAACGCCCGCACTGTTTCCGGTGCAGCGCCCTGCTCCAGACAGCCGGTTTGCAGCGCAAACAATTCGCTGATGCAACGATCTGTCAGGGTGGTAATCAGCGGCGGCGGACAGAATTTGTCCGGCGCCTCCATCCGTAGCCGCTCTGCGACCGACTGTCCCGATTGCAACAACAGGATGCCGCGCGAATATTTGCTCTGATTCTCCGGCAGCAAGTGCCAGCGCGCAGCGATTAATGCGGCCAATTCCAGCAGTTGGCTGACTTTACCGGCTTTTAGTTCCAACTCCAGCTCACAAATTGGCGTGCCGCCGATTCCGCCCCAAATCGTGCCGCGGTCCAGCGCCAGTTCGACCGAGGCGCCACCCTCGGTGTGAAGCAGCAAAGTCGTCCGTACGAAGCTGGAGGTAAACAGCAGTTGAAGCGGTTCTTGTCCAATCGCCTGATTTAGCCGTTCTCCGGCGTGCGTCCCGGCAAAAGCATGGCCAGCCGCATCCGGTCCCTTGACGGGTTCATTCCATTCTTCACGGCTAACCAGCCCACCGCTGCCGCTGCTGCGATCGCTCTTCATCGTAGCGACCCACTCGGTCCCTTCGCGACGGATTCGGTAGGCAATCCCCTGTTTTTGCAAGGAAAAACTCGCTGTATCATAATAAAGCGCTTCAAAATTTCGCGTTTCCGCGCTATTTCCCTGCGCTAGTTGCAAGATTTGCGGATCGTTCAAGATTATGTCAAACAGACGAAAGTCTGTAACTGCCAGTTTGATTTCCAATTCAGAACCCTCTGCCATGGTTCGCACCCTCCTGAAACCTTCAGGGGACCGAATTCGGTCCCCTGTCAGCGAATTATTCCTTGCCAAGCAATCCCGGTGGAAAACCGATTTCTTTCCAGACCTGATTGGCCTGGATTCGCTCCACGGCGCCAACACGGCGACGCAATTTTTGTTTGATTTCAGCCAAATTGCTGAAAAAGATGCGTTGTTGCGCTGATTCCACCTGTTGGGCCGCCTGGAGATAAAATTGGCTGATCTTGTCAAGCATAGTATGCACCGCCCAAAGCACAGCGACATCCGTCGCCAACGGGTCCGCGCCTGGCTGGAATTTCGCTGTCAATTCCGTCCAATCCGCATCGCTGCCAATCATACTGACAACATCAATCGCCGCATCGCCAGCCGCGTTTTCAGCAGCAGCCGCCTGGGTGAGCAATTGTAAAAAAGCCTGTTGCGATGTGACCAGGCGCTCCATGACTTCGGTCAAATCTTTAGAGCAACCGGTCCGCAACTGTTGCAGATTGCCGGCGATCGCTTGTTCCATCGCCGCAGCAAAATGTAATGCCTTCATTACATATCCGAGCGCAGTTTGCCGGCCTTACCGAGGTTCGTCGTCGGCATTTCGCGAATAATAACGGTCACGACTTCCGGTGGGCAATTGGCGGTTTCGACGATTGCCTCCGTCACTTTGGCGACCATGGCCCGTTTTTGATCAACGGTGCGTCCTTCCAGCATATCGATTTGTACAATTGGCATTTGATTTCCTCCTTCATATTTCGGCTAACGATGGACGAGGTACTTCCTTTTAAATATTCTGCATAATTGCCTATATCCCTTCAGCCGGCGAACATTATGCCAAAAAACCTTTCAAATCTTTCTTGCAGGTACGGCAACAAGGCTGCGGCTTCTTGCGGATTCTGCATCATGCGGAACCCGGCCTCGCGCGCGTCGGATAATATCGCCGCATCATCAGCCAGACTGGCCATCTTCATCTCCGGCAAGCCATGCTGACGATAGCCGAGAAATTGTCCTGGCCCCCGCAGCAACAGGTCTTTTTCCGCCACAACAAATCCATCGGTCGTCTGGGCCAAAACCTGCAATCGTTCCGGTATCGCCGCAGACGATCCGCTGTGCAGCAGAACGCAATAAGAACGATCGGACCCCCGACCGACCCTGCCCCGCAATTGATGCAACTGCGCCAGACCAAACCGGTCGGCGTCCTCCACGACCATCATGGTTGCTTTGGGTACGTTGATCCCTACCTCAATGACTGTTGTCGAAACCAGCACTGACAGCTCGCCGCTGACAAAGCTGCGCATAACCCGATCCTTCTCCTCGCCGCTCATCCGTCCGTGCAACAGGCCGCAGGCAATCCCCTGCAACATGGTTGCCGTCAATTCCTCGAATATCGACACTGCCGACTGGGCTTCGCTTTTCTCCGAATCCTCGATTAGCGGACAGACGATATAGCCTTGCCGGCCGGCGGCAACTTCCTCGGCCAAGAATCGATACACCTTTTCTCTGGCAGCTTCCCCCGAGCGAACCGCGGTAACAATCGGCTTGCGTCCGGGCGGCAGCTGGCGGATAGTAGAAATATCAAGGTCGCCGTAGAGAGTCAACGCCATAGTGCGAGGGATTGGCGTAGCCGACATAACCAATGTATGCGGCGCTTCCCCTTTAGCCTGCAGGTTGGCCCGCTGGCCTACGCCAAATCGATGCTGTTCATCGACGACGATGAGCCCGATCTGAGAAAACAGC
>JBGSKE010000003.1:0-2602 GCA_041741355.1 Negativicutes bacterium
CGCCAACTACCAACCGGCGCGCCATTTACTTTCACGATCTAGTCGCCAACCGACAAGCCCGACTGAATCGCCGGTTTACCCGGAATCAAGGCGCCAATCATCGGTTTGTCAGACACCGTTTCAATGCCGTTGGCAAAAAAAACAATGGCGAACAACAATACCGGCAACACAAAATTCATGACTGAACCGGCGGCAATCACCACAGCTCGCGCCCAAACCGGCTTACAAGAAAACCCTCGCTCATCCTGCACTTCTTCCGGGTCCATTCCATCGATCTTATTAAATCCCCCTAGCGGAATCGCCCGCACGGAATACTCCGTTTCACCGGATTTCTTCCAGAGTAGTTTGGGGCCAAAGCCGATGGCAAATTCGCTGACACGCATACCGGTCAGCTTGGCTGTAATAAAATGACCAAGCTCGTGCACCAGCACCAGCAGTCCAAACACAAAAATTGTGGCGATTACCGTTGTCATTTATTTCCCACCCTGTCAATTTTTTCTTCGGCAACCCGACGCGCCCAGGCATCTGCGGTAATATAATCTTCCAAACAAGGATTCGCAACACCGCCATGCGCCGACAATGCCCCCTCCACCACCGGCAACAGATCGGCAAAACCGATCCGGCCATCGATAAAAGCCTGAACCGCCACTTCATTCGCTGCATTCATCACACAAGGGAAAGTACCGCCCTGTTTTCCTGCTGCATAGGCTAAAGGAAGCGCGCGGAAAGTCTGTGTGTCCGGCGGCTCAAAGGTCAGCGACAACGCTTGAGAAAAGTCCATCCTGGTATAGGCGACATCAAGCCGCTCCGCTTGGTTTAACGCGTACTGGATTGGCAGCTTCATATCAGGCAAACCCATTTGCGCTTTAACCGACCCATCAATAAACTCAACCATCGAATGAACGATACTCTGCGGATGTACAACCACATCGATATGCTCATATTCAATATCAAACAGCCAGCGGGCTTCGATCACTTCAAGCCCTTTATTCATCAACGTCGCCGAGTCGATCGTGATTTTGCGACCCATAGCCCAGTTCGGATGTTTCAGGCACTGCTGCAAAGTCACATTGGAAAGCTCAGCCGTTTTTCGTCCTCGAAACGGACCGCCTGACGCAGTCAGCAACAACCGACGAACGCCCGTGCCGCATTCACCGGCCAAACACTGGGCAATCGCACTATGCTCGCTATCAACGGGAGTCACCGCAACATTTTTCTGCCTGGCCAGATCCATCACCAACGCCCCGGCGGCAACCAAAGTTTCCTTATTGGCGATGGCCAGAGTCTTGCTGGCGTTAATGCAGGCCAGCGATGGTGCGAGTCCGGCAAAACCCACCAAGGCATTCAAAACGACATCCGTATCTTCAAACGATGCTGCTGTTTGTAACGCAGTCTCACCTGAACAGAGTCGCACTCCCGGCGGCAGGCCCTCCTGCAAAAATTCTTGCTCCGCCACTGCATCGGCCAATACGACTAAAGCCGGTGAAAATTGTTCAATCTGTTTGCGTAACAGATGATGATTGGCATGGGCGGTTAATACCTGGACCTTGAATCTATCAGGGTTGGCAGCGATCACGTCAAGCGTTTGCGTACCAATTGATCCCGTACTGCCCAGAATCGCTACCTTAATCATTTTCTTTGGCCCCTCTTCCCCACTTTTAACGTCCGGCCGCAAAGATCAAGTAGTAGTATACAGCCGGTATTGAAAATAAAAGGCTATCCACCCGGTCCAACACGCCGCCGTGCCCAGGGAAAAATCGCCCTGAATCTTTCACACCCATATGCCGCTTCAATGCGGATTCGACCAAATCGCCAAGTTGGCAAAACACACCAACGATAGTGCCGCAAATTAGGCGGTCAGCCATTGGCACATTTATATAATGACCCGTTATCACAGTTGCAATAAGACAACCCAAAAAACCAGAAATTGCCCCTTCCACGCTTTTGGCCGGGCTGATCGGCGGGCACAGTTTGTGACGGCCCCAGCGAGTTCCCCCAAAGTATGCGGTCGTATCACAGGCCCACGTACCAATCATTGCCATTGCAAAATACTGCATGCCCAGGCTATCCGGCAACAATCGCAACCCAATAAAATGGGCAAACGGAATCCCGATATATAAGACGCCAACCAAATTATACATCGCATCTGAAAACGAAAACCGTTTGTAATCCAGTACAACCATCGAGAAAATAAGCGAAAATGCGGCAAAAACCAAGGGGGTTAGCTGCGCAATACCATTAAACCAAGCCGTCACAGGCATCGCGAGCAATAAACCGCCGCCCAGCATTGCTAACGGGTATATTTTTTTCTGCTTCAGCATAGCAATATATTCATACCAACCCACTAAAGCCAAAAAAGTCATCGCTATTGCAAACAAGTCGCCACCCTGCCAAAAAAGGTACAGCGCAATCGGTGTCGCGACCAGAGCCGTCAATATACGTTTTCCCAGGCTAATTCCTCCTATTTCGAGGGCGTTAGGCCGCCAAATCGACGATCCCTTTGCTGATAATCAAAAATCGCCTGCCGAAAGTGCCGGGGCGTAAAGTCGGGCCACAGAGTATCTGCTACCCACAATTCGGCATACGCCAACTGCCATAACAA
>JBGSKE010000004.1:0-4812 GCA_041741355.1 Negativicutes bacterium
GGATGATCCGTTGCCTCATCTTTGCGAGGTCGTTGTGTCAGTTTTCACTGACATCGACAAGGGCGACCGCAATAGGCGATTGCTGGCGAAAACCGGGCGGAGATAATGCGCCAGGCTGTATTGTATAAAGGGTTTAGCGGCTATTTGTCAGCTGACAGCGCCGACAATTTTTCGCTTGGCACGCATCTTGCTTTATAGTTTCGACAGTGAAACCGTCAGGCGAAACGAGGCTGCAGATTCGTGACGTTTGCCGGAAGCACGTAAGCAAAACATTGAAGAGCAGAAAGTGGAGGAACAGGATGGCCAAGACACAGAAAATCATCATTACGGCGGCGGTGACGGGAGCAACCCACACGCCAAGCCTCAGCCCCTATTTCCCGGCAACGCCGCAGCAGATTATCGCCGACGCGGTAACGGCCCATGCGGCCGGCGCGGCTGTGGTTCATGTCCATGCCCGCAACCCGGAGGACTCCAAACCAACGCCTGACATCGGCATAATGACCGAGATCGTATCCTCAATCAAGCGCCAATGCGATGCCGTGGTTTGCATCACGACCGGCGGTTCGTTGATGATGACCAAGGAGCAGCGGCTGGCGCCGGTGGTGCAACTGAAGCCGGAAATGGCGTCCTGCAATGCCGGTTCGGTCAATTTTGTGTTCGCAGATTTGGCGACAAAACTGAAGAACCCGAAGTTCGATTGGGAAGTTCCCTATCTGCAAGGAACATATGACCTGATTTTCTCCAATACATTCGCTGGGATGGAATATTACATCGACACGATGAATCAGCACGACATCCGACCCGAATTCGAAGTCTACGATGTCGGCATGATTAACAACATCGCTTATTTTCTTAACAAGGGCCTAGTGAAGAAACCGGTCTATCTACAGTTTGTCATGGGCATCCTGGGCGGGATACCGGCTACGGTGGAAAATTTGGCCTACATGGTCAAGACGGCCCGCGAGCAGATTGGCGATTTTGTCTGGTCCTGCGCCGCCGCTGGCAAATCACAGTTTCCGATGGTGACCGCCGCACTGACGATGGGCGGCAATGCCCGGGTCGGCTTGGAGGACAACGTGTACCTGCGTCCCGGCGTACTGGCGAAATCCAGCGGCGAACAGGTGACGCAGCTCAAGGAGATTGCCGAAAGACTGGGGCTGGAAATCGCCACAGCCGATGAAGCACGGGAAATTCTGTCACTGAAGGGCAACGACAACGTCAATTTTTAAGTTGAAACAGGGGGAACTATTGTGCGAACGGCTATCCTGGGAGCAGGCGCCCTCGGTATAATCATAGGGGCGCTGATGACGAAAAACGGTAAACAAGTGGATTTGATCGATTCCTATCAAGAGAACGTCGATGCGCTGAATGCCAATGGCGCCAGCGTGACCGGCAACCTCGAACTGCACTGGCCGGTAACCGCGCTGATGCCGGAACAGATGCGCGGCGAATACGACTTGGTGCTGTTGTTGACGAAACAGACCGCCAATGCTGCGGCGCTGCCCCGGCTGCTGCCGCATCTTCATCCGGATAGCATCGTCTGCACGTTGCAGAACGGGATTCCCGAAGAGAGCGTGGCTGTGATCGTCGGCAGGGAAAGAACCATCGGCGGTGCGGTCGGTTTTGGCGCAACATGGCTGAAACCCGGCGTGTCGGAGCTGACTTCGACGCTGGAAGCGGTGGAAAAATTCGCCTTTGAAATCGGCGAACTGGACGGCGTACTTCGGCCGCGACTGAAAACTGTGCAGGAAATCCTATCCGCCGCCGGCGGAACCACAATTCTGACCAACCTGATGGGTATCCGTTGGACCAAACTGCTGATGAACGCGACCTTCAGCGGCATGTCGGCGGCGCTCTGCTGCAGTTTCCGTGATTTGCTGGCGGACGAGAAAGCAATGACCTGTATTGCCTATATCGCCGATGAAACGATCAAGGTCTGTCATGGCAAAGGGTATCGGATGGTCGAGATGCAGGGGGCCGACATGGAGTTTCTAGAATTGGGCAGTAAAGCCGATATCGCCGGGAAAATGGATTTTTATCGGAAAGTCTGGGGGCGTCACAACAATAAGGCTAGCATGCTGCAGGACTTGGAAAAAGGCAACAACACCGAGATCGATCATATCAACGGCGTTGTTTGTCGAAGCGGTCTAGAATGCGGCATCGCCACCCCGTTCAACGACAAGGTGGTGGAAATCGTCAAACAGGCCGAAGCCCGGCGAACCGTAACCGATTTTAGCAACCTGGCGAGATTTGATGAGATTATCGCACAGGCAAAATAAAGGAGGGTATTTTCATGGCTATTGCTCTGGCATTTTGGGGCGGCAGTATTATATTTGTCATCGTGGTTGCGTTGATCCTATGCAATAAGATCGAGGCCTCCGGCGTCAAACGCTGGGGGGCGACAGGCAGCCTATTCAGCTATGAGAAAAAGGGGGCGTAAAGAGTGGATATTTCCTATATTGTTGTCTTTGGCCTTTATGTCGTTTTTTTGGCCTGGACCAGCTGGAAAAGCTCCAAGCAAGTGGAAAGCCTGTCGGACTTTACGACCGGCGGTCACCGGATGGGACTGCTGCTTGGCATCGGCACCTCGGTAGCCACCTGGGTCAGCGTGGCCTCGGTCATGGGCGTGCCCGGATTTCTTTATCGCACCGGTATCGCCGCAATCATCGGTTGGGTGGCCGGCTGGTTCCTGGCAACAGCAATCATGCCGATTCTTGCCTACAAAGTCCGGCGCCCGGAAATGCCGGCGCGTACCTTCCCTGAATTTATTCGCATGCGCTACGAACCCTTTCAAAAAGTCAGTTATTTGCAATTGATTGTTGCTGTGCTGATGTTTGTGGGATATTTCATTTTCTCACACTTGCAAGTGGTCGGGTTTGGCATCGTTTTCAGCACGATTACCGGTATTCCTTATGAATGGGCCATTTTCGGTTTCCTGGTGTTTTTGATCATGACCTGCACCGGCGGTTTCTGGACGGTTGCAGCCACCGATACTTTCAATTCAATACTGATACTCATCGGCCTGGCGTTCGGCCTGGGCGCCGTTTTGGCGGCAACCGGCGGTATCGGCAATATTTTGGATGCAGTGGCAGTCACGACCGCTCCAGTCAATGTGGGTGGACCGCCGATGAAGGCGGGAATCATGTTGACACCCGAAGGAAGCTTTGGCTGGGGCGCTTTGATGGCGATTTTTATGGCCAATGCGTTGGGCGCTTCGGTTGCGCCGCACTGGATCGCCCGTTTCATGGCGCCGAAGAACACCAAGGCGGCGGTGTTGCAGATGATGTGGACGGTCATCGCGCTGATCCCCATCTTCATCTGCCTGATCATCATCGGTCTCGGCGCGAAAGCGCTGATGCCGAGTCTGCCTGCCGGCAAGACGACCGACTACATCATGCCGCTAATCGTTCAGCAATATGCGCCGCCTTTCGTCGGTGCGATGACCTTGATCGCGATCATGGCGGCGGCGGTTTCCACCTCCAACTCGATGTTGCTGCACTGCGGCACGTCGATCTACTACGATATCTATCGCTCTCTGTTCCCCAACCGGGAAATCAATGAAGCCAAAGCAACGAATCACCTGCGGATTTCCGTGTTCCTGCTCGGGATCGTTGCGGTGCTCAGCGCGATCAAACCGCCAATGCTGCTGGCGATGGGTTTCACTTATGTATACGGGGCGTTTGGCGCTGCATTCATGTGGCCGGTATGGTTTGGCCTGTTCTGGAAGCGGATGAACCGGGCCGGCGCTTACGCCGGGATTTCCGTAGGCACAGTCGGTTTTATTGCGGCAAGGGTCATGAATGCGACCAACCCGTTTGTCGTCGGCGCGGCCTTATCGCTTGTCGCGGTGCTGATCGCCGTGTTTACGACCAGTGCGCCGCCCAAGGAAGCCTATGAAGCGTACTTTGAAGGCGAGGCCAGCGAATCGACCAAAGAAGTTGCCAGACGGATCCAACAAGAGTCAGATGAAAAGGCCAAGGAAAAAGTGGCGCTGGCGCCAGGTAAATAGTTTTCCCAAAGCGATTACAAAGGAAACGAGGAGAAAATGGATATGAGAGTTGCAATCATCGGCGCCGGTTCACTCGGCACGATTGTCGGTGCGTTGATGAACAAGCAGGGAAAGGCAGTCGATTTGATCGACGTCAACCAGGAAAATGTTGCGGCGCTGAATAAAAATGGCGCTACGGTCACGGGCTTTATCGAACTTAATGTTCCGGTGCGCGCCTTTACGCCGGAGCAAATGAGCGGCAAATACGATCTGGTGTTTTTGCTCAACAAACAAACAACCAATCAAGTCGTACTGCAAGGACTGTTGCCGCTTTTACACGAAGAAAGCATTGTTTGCACGTTGCAAAACGGAATTCCCGAAGAGAGCGTGGCCGAGATCGTGGGGCGTGAGCGCACCATCGGCGGCGCGGTGGGATTTGGCGCGACTTGGCTGAGTCCCGGAGTTTCCCGGTTGACGACCACACAGGAAGCCGTCAAAAAATTTGCTTTTGAGATTGGCGAACTCGATGGTGTGATTCGTCCCCGGCTTACGATTGTGCAAGAATATCTGCAGTGTGTGGGGACTACCGAAATTTTATCGAATCTGATTGGCATCCGCTGGGCCAAAGTATTAATGAACTCAACTTTCAGCGGCATGTCGGCAGCGCTCGGCTGTACCTTCGGCAACGTGCTGTACGATCCCAAGGCAATGACCTGTCTGGCGTTCATTGCCGACGAGTGCATCAAGGTCAGCCATGCTCAGGGAATCCGGCTGGCAAGAATGCAGGGCGAAGACATGGAGTCGTTCGAGTTCGACGACCCGGC
>JBGSKE010000005.1:0-2903 GCA_041741355.1 Negativicutes bacterium
GGTCCGATCGAAGCGGCGCTGCTGGGACTGGAAGTGCCGGATGCGGACAATCCGCTACCGGTGGTTCGGGTGATTCACTCCTTCGACCCCTGTTTGGCCTGTGCAGTCCATCTGGTTACAGCCAACCGACCGCTGGCTGAATTCAAAATTTAAGGCCGGAACGAATTCCGGCCTTACTCTCAGCGATATTATTGCTCGTGGCGGCGCAGTTCCAGCGTAAGGAATTGCGCCGTCAGTTTTATCAGTTGCCGGTAGTAGGCCGGAATAGCCTGTTGATCGGCGTCGTCAGTCAGTTCGTCCAGCCAGCTCAAATGTTCGCTGAGGAACAGGCGATGCTGGTTTTCAGCCTGTTGTTCCAGAAGCAGGCCGGCGAACTCAAGCTCCAGGCAGAGATGGTCCGGCATCGGTTGATACTCGGCGGGAATTGTGATGCCGTAAGACTCGTACAAGGCTTTCATGTGCAGGCCGTGGTCGCTAAGCAGCAACCCTTTCTCGGCGGCAAACGGGACTTCGGCGCTGGCGTCCACCGTCCAGCGGCGGTAAATTGACTCGACCGGCACAACCCGCGACTGGATCGGAAACAGGAAGCTTTGCCGGTAAGCGGCGATGGCGGCCGGCAGATCCGGCAGCAAGATCGGCCAGTTCTCATACAGCTCGCTGGGAAGGCTGTAGTCGAGTTTCTGCAGGGCCTGGCCCAGAAACCGGACAATCGCCGCTTGTTCGGCGACAAAGGGGGCGGTGGGCTGTTTAAAAGCCTCAGATAACAACAGGTAAATTTCACGGCGCAGCGGGGTGTGAGTCATTCGGGTCGCTCCTTTTCGGCGCAAAACCAGCGCGATGCTAAACTGATATTTGATAATACGACAAGTGACGGAAAAAAACCTTTCTTTGACGAATGAACCGACCCGTGGCAGGAATAATGCCGCCGTTCCATGAATAAAGCATACTAGGAAATTGCAACCGCGTCGAAATATAAATAATGAACACATAAGGAGAGATGTTGACCATGAAATCAATGCGTCGCGTCGACCGCCAGATGGCCGAATCGGAAGCGAAAGAACTGCTGGGACGGGGAGAGTACGGGTTTTTGGCCGTGATTGATGAAGACGGCAGGCCCTATGGAGTTCCGTTAAACTATGTATATAGCAACGGCGAAGTGTATTTTCATTGCGCGCTGCAAGGCAAAAAACTCAGTGCGATTACGGCCAATCCCCAGGTTTGTTTTACTGTCGTCGGCAGTACCCAGGTGCTGCCTGATAAATTTGCCACCAACTATGAAAGCGTCATGGTGTTCGGTCCGGCGCAAATCGTCGGAGCAGCGGAAAAAGAAGTTGCGCTGCAGGCGATCATTCATAGGTACAGTGCAGAATTCCTCGAATCCGGTCATGCCTATATCGAAAAGTTCCGTGCGGCCACGCAAGTGGTGAAAATCAACGTTGAACTGATCACAGGAAAACGGCGGGCCGGCTAAACCGCAAATCGTAACTGCTTGGCCGATGCAATCGATTGGCTTAATAATACCGAAAGGGGAAAATGCAGCTTGATTTTGCAGCGAATAACAATGTTATGCATGATACTATTGCTGCAGGCTGCCTCGGTTGGCTGGGCCGCAGCGCCGGTCACGGTCTGCGTCGACCCGGACTGGGTCCCGTTTGAGCGGATTAATGAACAGGGACGGCATGAAGGGGTTGCCGCCGATTTGATGCAACTAGTGGCGGAACGCACTGGAATTCGGTTCGAACTGGTAAAGACGGCGAACTGGGACGAAAGTTTGGCGGCCTCACAGCAAGGTCGTTGCAAAGTGCTCAGTTTCCTCAACGATACGCCGAAACGCCGACAATGGCTGGATTTCACCGAACCACTGTTTACTGACGCCAATGTGTTTGTCACGCGGGAAGAGCACGCCTTTATCAGCGACCCGGCTTATTTTGCCAACGAATCGATCGTGTTTCCTGCAGGTACTTCGATGGAAGAGCGGTTTCGGCAAAACTATCCCAACTTACGGGTTATCACTGTTGAAACCGAAAACGAAGCATTTAAACGGGTTTCCGGAAAGCAGGCGGACATGACACTGCGTTCGCTGACCGTTGCTGCCTATACAATCAAAAAAGACGGTTGGTTCAACCTGAAAATCGCTGGCGAGCTGCCAAATTATAAGAATGAACTGCGCATGGGCGTGGTAAAAAACGAACCGGAACTTCGCGAAGTTTTAAACCGGGGCATTCGCAGCATTACGCCGCAGGAGCGCTGGCAGATCGTCAATAAACAAATCGCGATCAATGTGCAGACGGCGACCGATTATTCGTTGCTGTACAAAACAATAATTGTGTTTGGCTTATTGGCTCTGGGCGGTTTTTATTGGAACTACCAGCTTAAACAACACAATCGGGAACTGATCCGGGTAGCCCAGACCGATGTCCTCACCGGACTGGCCAATCGAACTCGGCTCAATCAGGTGTTTGCGCAGGAACTGGAGCGGTCGAAGCGCTATCATAGTCCGCTTTCTATCATTTTGTTGGATATTGATGATTTTAAGCGGGTCAATGACGAACTGGGCCATATCATGGGCGATAAAGTGTTGACGGAAGTGGCCCGTGCGGCGCAAAATACTGTGCGGAGCACAGATACCTTCGGCCGTTGGGGCGGTGAAGAATTTTTGGCGATTTGCCCGGAGACGTCCCTGCAGGGAGCAGTTGAACTGGCGGCTAGGATTCGGCAAGCGTTGCAGGACTATGAGTATTCCAGTCGGCGGCGGCACACGGTCAGCGCCGGGGTAGCCGCGCTGGAAGGGGAAACAGATATGGATGCGCTGCTGCACAAGGCGGATGTGTCTCTGGCGTATGCGAAAGCGCATGGCAAGAATCAGGTTTGTTCGATGCAGGGCAGCGAAGGGACGACCCGGT
>JBGSKE010000006.1:0-3885 GCA_041741355.1 Negativicutes bacterium
GGCCAGCCGCCCATCAAACCGGGTGTCTCGGTTGCAGACTTTATGACGGCAATGTTGGGAACCATTGGCATTATGTTTGCCATTTACAATCGCGATGTCATCGGCAGCGGCGTTGGCCAACGCATTGACGGCTGCCTGACGGAAACAACCCTGCGCATGATGGAGTCAATCATTGCGGAGTACTCCTATGATGGGACGATCCGAAACCGGATGGGAAATGGCACGACGGTTACGATTCCTTCCGGGCATTTCCTGACTAAAGATGATGAATATGTTGTGTTTACGGTTAGTGGCGACAAACTGTTCGAGCAGTTTGCCAAAGCCATCGGTCGGGAAGATTTGCTGCAAAGTGAAAAATACAGCAAAGCCAAGGGTCGGATGGAAAATCTGGAAGAAATAAACCAAATCGCCGCAGATTGGGCGAGAGCGCACACAATCGACGAGTGCATGGCTGCTTTAGGTGATGAAGTTCCCAATTGCAAGGTTTATACGGCAGCGGATATTGTGAAAGATCCCCACTTTGCATTCCGGGAAGCGTTGATCAAGGTGCCGACTAAAAAGTTCGGTGAATTGACGATGCAAGGCATTACGCCGAAAATGTCGGGAACTCCTGGCAAAGTGGAGTGGGCAGGCCCGGAATTGGGCTCTTACAACGAAGAAATATATTGTGGAAAACTGAAGATGTCCAAAGAAGAATTGGCCGCTCTTGAGGCCGCCGGTGTAGTGTAAATACCGCAGGTGCGCACTTGGAGGAGGTAGATAGTTTTGCTCACAATGGGGATTGATATCGGATCTACCGCATGCAAATGCATCATTTTACAGGACGGCAAAGAAATTGTCGCTAGATCGCTTGTCCCCCTGGGAACCGGCACGATTGGTCCCAGGGAGGTGTTTCAAAATGCACTGTCGCAACAAAATTTGTCTAAACAAGATATCAAGCGGATTATGGTGACTGGCTACGGACGGTTTACCTTTGATGATGCAGATAATCAGAAAAGCGAATTGAGTTGTCATGCCAAAGGGATGAACTTTTTATTTCCCACGGTTCGCACCATTGTCGATATCGGCGGTCAAGATGTCAAGGTGATGCGGGTCAGCGCCAAAGGGATGCTGGAGAATTTTGTCATGAATGATAAATGCGCCGCCGGGACAGGCAAGTTTTTGGATGTCATGGCCCGCATCATCAACGTGCAAGTGTCCGAGCTGGGAGATATCGGCTTGCGTGCGACCGAAGAGGTTAGTATTAGCAGCACCTGTACCGTATTTGCCGAGTCGGAAGTGATATCAAAACTGTCGTCGCAAGTGGAAATGGGAAGTCTGGTGGCCGGGATCCACAGATCGGTTGCCCAACGAGTCGCCGCGTTAGCCTATCGCAACGGGATTGTGCCGTCGGTGGCCATGAGCGGCGGAGTTGCATTAAACAAGGGTGTTGTCGCACTGCTCAGCCAGGAACTAAAAACAGAAATCCTGGTGCACGAAGATTGTCAGCTGGCTGGCGCGCTGGGCGCAGCAGTTTTGGCGGCGGACGAAGTCCGGCGTGGTTTCTAAAAGATCAACAGCGTATTTGTGATAAAAGGGGAGTGAAAAAATGTCTGAAGTTGCAGCGCAAAAACCAAAACGGGCGTTGCCGAAATCGCGGATTATGGTAGCGGAGCAAACGGCAAAGGTTTATCAGGATGCCTGGGATGCAAAGGCGCGCGGCGAAATCATCGGCTGGTCAACGGCGATTTTTCCGCAGGAAGTTTGTGAAGCGCTGGGGATCCCGGTACTGTATCCAGAGAATAATGCGGCGTCGATTTCGGCGAAACACCTGGGCGATGAGTTAATTCAACATGCCGAAGGTCCGATGCGCTACCCAATGAATATTTGTTCTTACGCCCGATTAAACATGGCTTTGGCCGAAAAAATCCAGGATCCGGCCTATGACAAAGCCGACCCGTTGATGCCGTCGCCGGATTTTCTGCTATTAGCGAACAATAGCTGTACCCAGCTGATGAAATGGTATGAAAGCCTGTCGCGGGACCTCAATATTCCGATTTTCTTCGTTGACTGTCTGTTCAATTACGACGAAGAAGCGCCGGCGCCGCACAAAGTAACTTATATTCGCCAACAAATCGAACATTACATAACGGCGATGGAGCAGTTCAGCGGCAAGAAGCTTGACCGGGAAAAGTTTCTCGAAGTGCAGAAACGGTCGCAGATCAACAGCAAACTGTTTGACGACATTATAAAGCTAAATTCCCGCACACCGGCGCCACTAAGCGGCTTTGATTTCTTCAACTACATGTCCTGTCTGGTACTCTGTCGCGGCAAACAATCCACGACCGACATTTTTGAGCAATTGAAACTCGAAATCGAAGAACATATTGCCAACGGCACTACCACTTTCCCAGCGGAAGAAAAATATCGGGTTCACTGGGAAGGGATCGCTTGCTGGCCAAACCTGGGCCACAATTTGAAAGCACTGAAAAACTATAATGTTAATGCGGTAATCAACGGCTATGTCACTGCCTGGAATGTAGTTTATGAGCCGGGAAACATGGATTCGATGGCAGCGGCGTACGCAACGTCTTCAACCAATAGCTTGTCAACCAATTCGATCATGAACATGCGGGCCGACACAATAAAGAAGTATGATTGCGACGGTATGCTTTGCCATGTCAACCGCAGCTGCAAGATGATGACGTTCTATATTTTTGTCGGCCGACACATTGTGGAAGAACAAACCGGTGTTCCCTGCACCAATTTTGACGGCGATCAGTCTGACTCGCGGGTTTACAGTGAGGCGCAGTTTGAAACGCGATTACAGGGACTGGTGGAAATCATGCAGCAGAACAAGGAGGCAAAAAATGGCTAATTTAAATTTGATGTTGCAAGAACTGCAAACCATTGCTGCCAATCCACGAACTATGCTGGATAAATATCTTGCTGAAGGCAAAAAAGTTGTCGGCTGCTTTCCCATCTATTCCGGCGAGGAATTGGTGCACGCGGCCGGCATGATTCCGATGGGTATCTGGGGCGGGCAAGTCAATCCTTCGGCAGCTGGACAGTATGTACCGATCTTTATCTGCTCGATTATGCGTTCCTGCCTGGAATATGGCATGCAGGGAAAATATAAAGGAATTTCTGCCGTGGTGATGCCGATTCTCTGCGATACTTTCCGCGGCATGAGCGGCGCCTGGCGAGTCGGCGTAACCGATGTTCCCTTGATTGGGCTGATTCAGCCGCAAAACAGAGAAGTCGCGGGCGCCAGGGACTTTTTGGCCGCCGAATATGCAGCTGTCAAAAATAAACTGGCCGCAATTGCGGGTCGACCGGTCGAAGACGCTGCTATCGCCGCCAGTATTGAAGTGTACAATGCGCACAGTGCGATCATGTATAAATTTGCCGAAGTGGCCAATGACCATTTGGATATCATCACGCCAAAAGTTCGCCATGCAGTGATGAAGAGCGCATTATTTATGGAAAAATCGGCGCATGCAGCGATCGTCGGCGATATTGTCGCCGAGCTCAAAAAAATGCCCGCCCATCAATGGCGCGGCAAGCGAGTGCTGTTGACCGGGATAACGGCCGAACCCGATGAACTGTTGGAGTTTTTGAGCGAAAACAACATTGCGGTTGTCGGCGATGATTTGGCGCAGGAATCGCGGCTATATCGGACGGCTATTCCAGCCGGCAATAACCCGCTGGACCGCTTGGCGGCGCAATGGATGGAACGCAAAGCTTGTTCAACGGTTCATGAAGAACATAATACGCGCGGCGATTTGCTGATCAATATGGCGAAAAAATATCGGGCCGACGGTGTAGTGATTTGTTTAATGAGTTTTTGCGATGTCGAGGAATATGAATATCCAATGTTGGCGAAAAAACTGGAAGCAGCCGAAC
>JBGSKE010000007.1:0-3250 GCA_041741355.1 Negativicutes bacterium
TCCAGTACTGGGGAACTGGATATCCTTCTCTGTTTAATTTCGGCATGCAAATGGTTATGGTTTTGCTGACTGGTTATATTTTGGCGCTGACTGCCCCGTTGCAGAAAGCATTGGGCTGGATCACCAGTCTGCCGAAAAACCCGAAACAGGCAGTTGGGCTTACAGCAGCCACATCCTTAATCGCCTGTTATTTTAACTGGGGCTTCGGCTTGGTTATCGGCGCGTTTGTAGCCAAGGCGATGGGAACCAAGGTCAAAGGGGTTCACTTCCCGGTCCTTGTTGCTGCTGCTTATGGCGGTGAAGTCATGCGCGGCCCATCTTCATCCATTCCTTTGGTTTCTGCCACCAAAGGACATTTTATGGAAAAAATCATGGGACTCGTACCGGTCACGGATACACTCTATACTTGGTGGAATATTCTTATCAGCGTCGTAGTTTTTTGCATGTTGATCTATTATTTTATGCGGGTTGAAACACCGGCTGATGAAGTCGTCGAGTTTAAGGCGGAAGACCCGATCATTGTAAAACCGGTGCAAACGGAACTGGTAGTACGTAGAACCTTTGCCGAAAAAATGGAAAACAGCTGGTGGGTTAATGCCATGTTTGGCGTTATTCCTTTAATCTACTTGATTACTAATTTCAACAAACTTGGTTTCAATCTGAACCTGAACCTGGTTATCATCATTTTCCTGGTTTGCGGCTTGTTTTTACACCGCTCGCCCAATGATTATCTGGCTGCCGTCAAATCAGGGGTCGTGGCCTGCCGGGGGATTCTGATCCAGTTCCCGATTTATGCGACGATGATGAGCATGATGGGAAAATCCGGTCTGGTTGCGATCATTTCCAACTGGTTCGTTCACATTGCAACCCCGGAAACTTTCCCGGTATTCACCTTCCTGTCCGCTGGCTTGGTCAATTTTTTCATTCCTTCCGGTGGCGGACAATGGGCTGTTCAAGGCCCGATCATGATGCAGGCTGCGGAAACGCTCCACGCCAACAAACCGTTAACAATTATGGCTTTTGCCTGGGGCGATTCCTGGACCAATCAAATCCAACCATTTTGGGCATTACCGTTGTTGGGTGTTGCAGGTCTTTCAGCACGTGATATTATTGGCTATTGTGTGGTCTGGACCGGCATCGTCGGACTGATCCTTAGCGGGTTCTTCCTAGTTTTAGGATTCACGCTATAATTTGGTTAGCACTCAGCGCCCGGATACAAGTCGCAATTGCTGTGATTTGTATTCGGGTGGTTAAATGAAGGGAAGTAGGTTTAGTGAAAAAAGCGATTCAGGTGCTGACTTGTGAACAGGCCATCAAAACGCTGATTGCACCGCATAGCCGGGTAATGGTCGGTGGATTTGGCCTGCGGGGATATCCGGAAAATTTGGTTGACGCGTTGGCTGATAGCGGAATTGGCGAGCTTACGATTATCAGCAATGACCTGGGCGCGCCAGGAGTCGGTCTGGGTAAATTATTGTCGAACAATCAACTGAAAGGGTTGGTCGGCAATTATTACAACTGGAATCCAGAAGTCGCCTATGCGTATAATGCTGGCAAGATTACAGTAGATTTGTTGCCGCAGGGAACCTTTGCCGAAGGGATTCGCGCCGCAGGTATTGGAATACCGGCATTTTACACGTTGGCCGCTGTAGGAACCGAACTGGCCAAAGGCAAAGAAACCCGACTGATTGGGGAAAGGGAATATGTTCTGGAATATTCAATTCCCGGTGATGTGGCGCTGATCAAAGCGCATAAAGCCGATGAATTGGGCAACTTGGTTTATTACAAAACAGCCCGCAATTTCAATCCATTGATGGCAATGGCCTGTAAACATGTCATCGCCCAGGTTGATGAAATCGTTCCAACGGGCGAACTAGATCCGGAATGCATCGTAACTCCCCATATTTTTGTTGATGTGTTGGTTTTGAATGGAGGGGAAAAATCATGATTGTGATTGGCGAAGATGCAGCCAAAGAAAGAATAGCCCGACGGATTGCCGCAGAATTTGGTTCGGCGGAGAATCGGATGATACTGAATCTAGGCGTGGGGATTCCTACCATGGTGGCAGATTATGTTGAAAACCCCAATGTTTATATTCAGGCAGAGAACGGTATGCTGGGCGTGGGGCCATTGGCCGAGGAAGGACAAGGTGATTGGCAGCTGATCAATGCAGGCCGTCAGGTCGTTACCCAAACGAAGGGGTGTTGCTTTTTCGACAGTTCCCTGTCATTTGGCATGATTCGCGGCGGGCATGTTGACGCAACAGTTCTGGGAGCTTTTGAAGTGGATGAGCAGGCAAACATTGCAAATTGGATTATTCCCAACGGCAAACAACTGGGCGTTGGCGGTGCAATGGACCTGGTCAGCGGCGCCAACCGCGTTATCGTAGCGATTCAACACCAAGATAAAAAGGGAACATCCAAGATCAAACAGAAATGTGTTTTGCCGATCACTGGATTTCATGAAGCAGATTTAATTGTGACAGAATATGCTGTATTTGCTTATGAAAACAATAAACTTGTATTGAAAGAATATGCCCCCGAGGTTACGCTGGACGAGGTCCGGACGATGACCGAAGCCGGCTACACGGTTAGCCCTTCAGTAAAACAAATGGAGGTGGCGGTATGAAAGACGCAGTCATCGTTTCGGCTGCCCGCACGGCTCTAGGCAAACTAGGTGGTTCGCTGCAAGATGTTTTGGTGGAACAGTTAGCGAGCCAACTGATTCGGGCGGCGATTACCCGCGCCGGAATCGCCGATGCGAGCATTGATGAAGTGGTTTTGGGCCATGCGAAACAAAGCAGTGATACGCCCAATTTAGCGCGGGTTGCGGCGCTCTATGCCGATTTGCCGCTGGAATTGTCCGCCTATACGGTTCATCGTCAATGCGGTTCGGGCATGCAGGCCGTGATTTCGGCCACGCAATCAATCCGATTGGGCGATTCGGCGGTCATTGTGGCGGGGGGCGCGGAGAGTATGAGCACGGCGCCTTACTATATTAGGCAGGCCAGGTTTGGTTATCGTTCAGGCAACGGTGAACTGCTTGATCCTAACACAGAGAGTCAACCCAAGTCCCAACCAGTTGAAAAATACGGTCGGATCACGATGGGCCTTACCGCTGAAAACTTAGCCGAGCAATATGCAATCAGCCGCAAAGAACAGGATGATTTTGCGCTGAATAGCCAGACAAAAGCATTGAACGCGATAGCAACCGGGCGATTTGCTGATGAAATCGTTCCCGTCAGTGTAAA
>JBGSKE010000008.1:0-5685 GCA_041741355.1 Negativicutes bacterium
GCAGTGTCGTTACGTTGATTGAACTTCCCTGCACAGGCGGTCCCTACTTTTTTGCGTTGGGGATTCTGGCCAAATGGGGTTTGACGCCGCAGTTTTTTGCCTATCTGTTTTTATATAATCTGATTTTTATATCGCCGTTAATTTTGATCTCTGTGCTGGTTTATCTGGGTAAGTTGACGGTGGAAAAAGCATCTGATTGGCAGGCCCGAAATTCCAAGCGACTGCATCTGATCGCTGGCGTATTGATGCTGGCTGCCGGAATTGCCGTGTTACTGTTCTAATTTTGCGTAGAATCCGACGGGTTATTTCCCGGGGAATAAAGTATTCTCGTCAAAAATACCTGGCGAGATTTTTTTGTTGGCCTACGTGTCTAACGATGACGGATTTCTGGCAAAAAATGCAGGGTTTTGACCATCTATCCCGAAATGGAGAATTAGTGAACGTTTAAGAAAATGAGGCGAAGCAATTTGGCAATGCAACCAAAACGAAAAATGCCTTTTCTGGCGGGAGCATTGGTGCTGCTGTTGTTAACCATTGGTTGGCTCGGCTATTCTTCGGTAAGTCGGGTGGCAGAACTGACAGAAAGCCTGTACAATCACCCGCTCACCGTATCCACCGCCGTGCTGCGGATTCAACGGGACGTGCTTGGCATGCACCGAGCGATAAAGGAAATTGTCCTGTCTAATTCAACGGAAGAAATAGTTAGACAACAGCAATTTTTGGCCGGAACCGAAGCAAAGGTCCTGGTCGATTTTAAATTGCTGCGCGAGCGGTTTTTGGGCGACCCCGAACTGGTTCAATCTGCATTGACTCATTTTGAAGCCTGGCGGCCGGTTCGCGACGCGGTGATCCGGCTGCGTCTTGCCGGCAAGCAGCAAGAGGCTTTTTTATTGGCCCAGACAGAAGGAAACCAGCAGGTGGCGGCCATTGAAGTCGACGTGGCCGCTGTACGCGATTTTGCCAGTAATAAAGCGCAGGAATTCCGTGCGGATGCCAGGCAAACGCGCGACCAAGCATTGGTGTTTTTGCTGCTGGCGTTAGGAATCGCATTGCTGTTGGCGGCGCTGGTAGCCGCCAAAACGATCCGGATTGAGAAAAATTGGCACACTCTCAATGAAGAACTAGAAAGCAGAGTGCGGCAGCGGACGAATGAGCTGGCGATTGCCAATGAAAACCTCAACGCGCAGAACGAAGAGATTACGGCGATGAATGAAGAATTGACTGCACAAAATGAAGAAATGCGGGCAATGAATGAAGAAATCGATACTCTGAATCAAAACCTGACCGAACTGAATGTGGGCCTGGAACAGCGGGTAAGCGAGCGGACGGCGGATCTGACGGCGGCGCATGAGGAAATTACGGCGCAAAATGAAGAACTTACTGCACAATATGAAGAATTAAAAGGAATGCAAGAAAACCTGAAACAGGAACAGGTGTTGACTGACGCCTTGTTTAACAGCGTGCCGGGGATTCTTTATCTATACGATACACAGGGGACTCTTTTGCGTTGGAACAAAGAGCATGAAAGGCTTACTGGCTATTCGGCGGCAGAATTGTCAAAAATGACTTTCCTTGATTGGTATAAAGGCGATCAGGTAACGCTCGATCGAATCAGCCAAGAGGTTGCCAACGCATTTGCCACTGGTTTTGCCAGTACGGAAGCAAACCTGTTGATCAAGGCCGGTAACCGGGTACCGATGTATTTGACGGCGGTGCCATTAAAACTCGACGGAAAACAGTATTTCGCCGGTATCGGCATCGATATTTCCGACCGCAGGCAATTGGCGCAATCGCTGGCGCAAAATGAAGCTCGCCTGAGTACCCTGGTCAAGACGATCCCCGATATGATCTGGCTTAAAGACGCCGATGGTGTTTATCTTTCGTGTAATCCGATGTTTGAACGACTCTTTGGCGCCAAAGAGTCGGAAATCGTCGGCAAGACCGATTATGATTTTGTTGACAAAGAATTGGCCGATTTTTTCCGCGAACATGATCGCAAGGCGATGTCCGCTGGGCCTAGTACCAATGAAGAATGGGTCACCATGGCCGACAGCGGGGCCAAAGTGCTGCTGGAAACGATCAAGACGCCAATGCGAGATGCGACTGGCCGATTGGTCGGGGTGCTGGGGATTGCCCGCAATATTACCGAACGCAGGCGGATGGAAGCGGCGGTCGAAGAAAGCGAAGCCCGCTACCGGGCGGTGATGGAGCAGTCGCCGGAGGCGGTGATTATCTGCAATCCTGATACAGGGGAAATCCTGGAAACGAATAGGCGGTTCAGCGAGCGCTTCGGCTATGATCTTCATCGGGACGGACCGCTAAAAGTATACCAGATCACAGCCGATTCTGAGGAGAATATCAAGTTGCTGCTTGAGCGGGTGAAGCAAGAACGCCTTTTGCCGGTGCAGCGGCGAACCTTGCGTCATCACAACGGCGCGTTGGTACAGGTGGAACGGTCGGCGACATTGGTCGAATATGGTGATCGGACGCTGATTGCGTTAACAATTCGCGATGTGTCTGAGGAAGTGCGCCGGGAGCAGGAAATTCATCGCGATGCTCAACTGGCAACTCGGGTGCAGAGCGCGTTGCTGAAAGAAGCGGAACCTTCGAGGTATGTCGAGATAGAGACGGTGTATCAGCCTTACAGCTATGTCGGCGGCGATTTGTACTACATGGACTGGCGCTATGGGGGACAAGTCTTGCGGGGATTCCTGGTCGATGCGACCGGTCATGGTCTGGGAACGGCGCTGCATACTTCATCGATGCATGTATTGCTGCGAGAAGTAAATGAGCTGGACTTGCCGCTTGCGGAGCAGATGCGCTGGATCAACCAGCGTGTCGGTCAGTATTTTGATGAAGGAACATTTGCCGGGGCTTTGGCGTTTGAACTCGATTTGCAGGTTCGTGAACTGCGTTGGGTTTGCGCCGGGATTCCCGAAATCTGGGTGGCGACGCAGACGGTCCAGGGGGGCGTCGCGAAACCGGGAATGTATCTGGGCGTCGATGATGAAGAAAGCTTTGAATTGCATACATTGACTATCGAGAGTGGTGCTGCCTGCTACTTCCTGACGGATGGACTTGCCGATCTATTAGCGGGACGGCAGGATCTTCCTGTTGATGATTTTCCGGCCATGTTGTCGGTTCTGCGGCAGCTGGCGACAGATCAGGATTGCCGCGATGATGCGACTGCGGTCTGCGTGCAGGTCAAAGCATTGCCGCAGGCGTTGATCCGGGAAAGCGGCTGGCCCAAAGTGTTGCGGTTCAACGGCTATGGCGACTATCAACGGCTCAAAGGGGAGATCGCCGAGATATTGGCCGAAGTTATCGGGTTGGCGCATTCTCGCCAGGAAGTCGCCGTCAATGAGGCGCTCGCTAATGCGCTGGAATGCCGGGACGGCATCCCACGGTTGCATCGGGCCGAGATTTGTTTTCGAAGGATCGGCGGCGGACTGAGTGTGCGGGTCAAGAGCTCGCGAATGGGCTTTGCCGGTAACGCAATATTGCGACGCTTGCGGTCCAAGCCGGAAGAACTGTTCAGTTACGGTGAAGATGCCGGCATGGGCCGGGGGATTCCGATTATGCTGTCCGTCAGCGATAAAATGACCTATAACAGCGAAGGCACGGAACTGCTGCTGGCCTGGAAATTGTGAACAGCGCAGGCTTTTCTAATAACTAAGGAATTGGCCAGTGATGGTTTGCAAATAAAAAAAGCGGGATAGCCGCTTTTTTTGTTTGCTATGGAATTGTTGAAACTAATGAATAGCTGCAGTGGATTGACTAGCGAATCAAATTAGCATGGGCAGAAGAGGGCAAATCAGATTTCTGAGGCCCGGATGCCGGAGCGGATAGATCAAACCTTTTTTCCGCCAGAATGTAAAATAGACCAGCAAAGCCCATTCCTAAAGATACGACAGCCCATTCAACCCAGGTTGGCGAGTATGTCAGCAACGTTACTGGTAGTGGCAACTGATCAATTACATCTAAGGGCACCACTTGCCCGACCATGACCAGATCATAGCGCATGAAGAAGATGCCCAGAATGGAAAGGGCGGCAGCGGTAAAAGCAGCGCGCCGGGTCTTTTTCCATAATAATAGGATCAACGGAATCGCCATGCCGATCGAGACTTCCAAGATCCAGAAATTCAAAGCGTAAGGCCCTGTCAAGAGTGCCTGGTACGCTTCAGCCTTACCGGGCATATGACCGTAAAGGCCGGTGAGGATTTTCCAGGCAGTAAAGAAGACCATGATGGACAAAAATAGGGTTAAAAGTTTGGCGAGAGCAGGGACTAGGGGGGAAGCGGAGTCGCGATCTTCTTTGATGTAACACAGAATTGTCAAGATTGCTGAACCAGACAGTAATGCAGATAAAATAAAGTAGATTGGCAGATAAGGTCCGTCCCAATAGGGGCGGGCATGAAAAAAACCGAAGATGGCGCCTAGGTTGGAAGAGGCTGCAATAGCCGTAAAGACTCCGACCAAACCCCAATTACGAGCTTGTGCCAAATTGTTGTTTAAAATCATGTGCCAAAATATTCCGGCTAGTAATAATAGGTAAATTCCATACAAACTACCCATCCAAAAGATAGCTGCGGTGAAGTTTGGGCTGAGTAGCATGTACAGCATGTGGAGGGGCTGCGGAGTTTCCACTCCCATTACAATAAACCCTGCAAGCAGTGTTGCAATGGCAGCTACCAGCGCCCGTTTGGCGATACGGTGAAACGGCTTGATATTAAAAATGTATCCCAATGCGGAAATCAAGAAAATTCCCGTACTGCTGCCGACAAAAAAAGCATAGGACGAAATCAACAAACCCCAGGGAAAACGGTGACTCGTTCCCATGATGTGATGACCCTTAAATAATAGATAAGCAGAACCAACCAATCCGAAAAATAGTAAAGCCGCTGAAAACATAAGTCCTGTGCGTTGATTCATCATGCATTCCTCCTCAAGCTGTGTTTGGCAGCTTGAAAGGGGCTCCAGTCAAGAAGCCCCTTATCATTTTAGCCGTTGCAGTTACTTCTCTACGGCAAATCCGCCTGCCTGAGCTCCAGGGAAGCCGGTGGAGATTGAAAGTAGCTTGAATCCTTCGGCTTTGAGCGGAACAGTTGACATGGCAGCAGTTTGCCCGCTATAGCAATAGAGAACGATGGTCTTATCTTTGGGGAATGATTTCATTGCGGTGGCAAGAGTTGCCAACGGTACGCTGACAGCACCTTTGACATGGCCTTTGGCATAGTCTTCGGCTGAGCGCAGATCGACGACGTGATATTTGTCAGCGCTCGCATCGACTAGAGCTTTGACAGCCTTGCCAGGCACGATCAATGTTTTGGCGGCGAACTGTTTAACAAGCGAATCTAATGTTTCTTTCAGGCCAGCTTGGCCGGCTGCAACTTTAGCATCGGCAGGAGCTTTGGCGGCAACTGGTGCGAAGGCAACCGCTGTTGTGTCAACCGCAAAACCGGCTTTTTCTACCGACGGGTAGCCGCGCGAAATGGAGACGACTTTGTAGCCGTATTGTTTGAGCGGGACCATCGTCATAGCAGAAGTTTGTCCGGTATAGCAGTAAAGCATCAGGGTTTTGTCCATCGGTAGTTTGTCGAGATTTTGCGGCAGTTGTGCCAGAGGAATGCTGACTGCGCCTTTGACATGGCCTTTGGCATAGTCTTCGGCTGAGCGCAGGTCGAC
>JBGSKE010000009.1:0-2298 GCA_041741355.1 Negativicutes bacterium
GACGACAACACGGTCCGTCCGTTGTTTGGCGATGCCGGGGCCGCTACGCTGCTTGACCGGGAGGAGGCAGCCGGCGAGGGCATCCATTCCTTTCAGCTTGGCACCGACGGTTCCGGCGCGAAACATTTGATTGTTCCGGCAGGAGCGGCCCGCAATCCGGCGGTGGTGACGCCGGTGAAGGAAACTGTCGACAAGTACGGCAATCGCCGGACCAATTATCATTTGTACATGAATGGTAGCGCGATTATCGACTTTGCCGAAGCGGTGGTGCCGGAAACGGTGCGGCAAATTCTCGCCAAGGCCGATTTGCGCAAGGAACAGGTCGATTATTACTTGTTTCATCAGGCAAATAAGTTTATGTTGAAGCATCTCCAACAAAAATGTGAATTGCAGGGGCTGCCGTTTTGGAATGATGTCGAAAGCAGCGGCAATACAGTTTCCTGCACGATTCCGCTGGCCATGGAAGCATTGCTGAACGAAACCGACCCGGCTGCGTTGTCGGCGGTTATGCTGCTCGGTTTTGGCGTCGGGCTGTCCTGGGGCGGCTGTATGGTCGATTTGACCCGCATGTTGCCCAAGCATCCATAACTATGGGGGTGGTGCGATGAATGAACAATTGATTGAATTTGCTGCCAAGGGTCAAGTGGAGGTGGTGCGCGAACTGCTGAACAAGGGCGCCAATGTGAACGCGCAGGCGCCGTCCGGTTTGACGGCGCTCAGTTGGGCCGCCAAGATGGGATATGGCGAGATGGTGCACGAACTGTTGAACCGGGGCGCCAACGTGAATTTGGTTGACAGTGTCGGGTCGACGCCGTTGATGCGGGCGGCGCTGGAGGGACATACAAATGTTGTGCGGGAGCTGTTGGTGCGCGGGGCCGACCCGAACGCGAAGAATCACTATGGTGATACGGCGTTGTCGTTCGCCGCAAAAGAACAGCATGAAACCATCGTGCAGATACTGAAAGCGGCCGGTGCGCAGCGATGATTGAAAGAGTGGCTGTCCGGCTCAACAATTGGTTTGGCGCGCTGGCGGCGCTGCTGCTTATTTTTGTGTTGGCAATGCTGGGGCAGGACTGGTTCCAGCCCTGGATCGGCCCGACCGTACCGGCCAAAACAGTTAAAGGAATCGGCAAGGCGCTGGGAGAAATTGCGGCGGGGCTGCTGGTTTTGGCGTTTTCCTATTACCTGCTGCGCGAGTTTTTTATCCGGACGCGGCGGTTTGTTTTTAATCTGCCGCTCCGGTTGGAAGCTGCGTTCAAATATTCGATCAGGCTGCTGCGACTGCTGCATCCCCTGATCGGTTTTTTGCTTTTTTTGACCGTGTTGCTGCATGGCTATATTTTGTGGAATCTCCAAAACGGCGCGAAAACCGGCGGAGAGATCTGGTCAGGAGTGGCTGCGGGTTTGGTGCTGCTGGGAGTCGTGATTTCGGGGTTTTTGGTGCGACAGATGCCGAAAGTTCAGCTGTGGCGGTTGTGGCACCGCTGGGTCGGCGTCGTGTTGATGGCAGCTTACGCGCTTCACAAGTATTGGTCGTAAAGGCGGGAGGAGTGGTCTTTGCCATGATCAAAAGAATTTTTCTTGACGATGGGAAAATCATCGCGGTGTTGGCCGATTCAATCACAGAGGAAGAGATCGATGCGTCGTACGAAGAGTTTATCGAGTACGTTAGCAACAGAAAAAAGTCGCTGATTTTGGATGTGGAACTGCTGGAAAATATTGATGGCGCCGGGATTGACTGGCTGATTCGCCTGGAGCAATGCGTGCGCCACAACGACGGCTGCGTGGTGATCGTCGGCCTGCGCGGCTTGGTCAAAGACCGGTTTGAGTTTATTCGCCTGGATCAATTGTTTGTTATCCAGTAGGTGTCGGCAGTAACCAAGTGATGTCTTGCGCAACAATCTAACCAAAAATAATGAGGGAGCGATGGCAATGTTTGGCTTGTCAAAAAAGGAATCCAACAGTCAACCGATGCATGACCGGCCAGAAAATGTTATTTTAAAAGAGCAACTGTTGCAAGCGATTCGCGATGTTCGATCAGGAAAACTAAGCTATTTCGATGACGGGATGCTGGGCGGCGGGGAAATCTACCGGGAATGGAACGCCATGCTCGATGGGCTTTGCGGCGAGAAGCGCGCAGCTGTGCTGGGAGTGAACGAACTGCTGGCGGAAGTAACAAAAATGGACTTTATCAAGAGTATGATCGATAATGTCCGCAAGCAGAGCCAGACGATGAACTCGATTGCCGCCGGTAGCCAGGAAATGGCGGCTTCGGTCGATGATGTAGCCAACCGGACG
>JBGSKE010000010.1:0-8457 GCA_041741355.1 Negativicutes bacterium
GCGTCAGGATGTCCAGTCTCATCGTTTTGGACATCGGCTTATTCCCCTTTCAGCGCGCGAGCCTTTTCCACCGCTTCATCGATGGTTCCGACCATTAAGAATGCCATTTCCGGCAATTCATCATGTTTTCCGGCCAGAATTTCCTTGAATCCACGAATCGTTTCGCTAATTGGCACATATTTGCCTGACATGCCGGTGAACTGCTCCGCCACAAAGAACGGCTGGCTGAAGAAACGCTGAATTCGGCGAGCCCGACCGACAGTCAATCTATCCTCATCGGACAATTCTTCCATGCCCAGAATCGCAATGATATCTTGCAGTTCTTTATATCGCTGCAATACTTCCTGTACGCCCCGCGCAACTTCATAATGCTCGGCGCCGATGATATTCGGGTCCATGATCCGCGAGGTCGAGTCCAGCGGATCAACCGCGGGATAAATGCCCATCTCGGAAATCGAACGGGACAAAACAGTTGTCGCATCAAGGTGGGCAAATGTCGCCGCCGGCGCCGGGTCGGTCAAATCGTCCGCCGGTACGTAAACAGCTTGTACCGAGGTGATGGAACCTTTGTTGGTCGAAGTAATCCGCTCCTGCAACGCCCCAACGTCGGTACCCAGCGTCGGTTGATAACCAACGGCTGACGGCATGCGGCCCAGCAAGGCGGACACTTCGGAGCCGGCCTGAATGAACCGGAAAATATTATCGATAAACAACAATACGTCCTGGCCCTGCACGTCACGGAAATATTCCGCCATGGTGAGCGCCGACAAAGCAACCCGCATACGGGCTCCCGGCGGTTCGTTCATTTGTCCGTACACCAGCGCCGTTTTTTCAATAACGCCGGATTCCTTCATTTCCATCCAGAGGTCATTGCCTTCACGGGTCCGTTCACCAACGCCGCCGAAAACCGACACGCCGCCGTGCTCGGTAGCAATGTTGCGAATCAGTTCCATGATGATAACGGTCTTGCCGACGCCGGCGCCGCCAAACAGACCGATTTTACCGCCTTTAGCGTAAGGTGCAATCAGATCAACGACCTTGATGCCGGTCTCCAGCATTTCGGTGCTGGTTGATTGGTCTTCGAGCTTCGGCGCCGGACGATGGATCGGCCAGATGTCGGTCGCCACCACTTCCGCCGGGTCATTGTCGACGGTTTCGCCCAGAACATTGAACACCCGGCCCAATGTCCCGTTGCCGACCGGAACCCGGATCGGCGCTCCGGTGTCGACAGCAGTCATGCCGCGGGTCAGTCCGTCGGTTGACGACATCGCTACGCAACGGGCGACATTGTTACCCAGATGCTGCATAACTTCGGCGATCAGGTTCAGCTTTATTCCCGACGTTTCCCCTTCAATATGAACCGCATTATAAATGGAAGGAAGTTCCTCCCTGGCAAACTCCACGTCAATAACTGGACCGATGACTTGTACTACTCTTCCGCTGTTCACAACATAACCCTCCTCTGTATCACTGAAGCGCCTCGACTCCGCCGACGATTTCGGAAATTTCCCGGGTTATGGCGGATTGGCGGACTTTATTGTAGTTCAGTGTCAATTCGGAAATAATATCCTGCGCGTTCGTTGTCGCCGAACCCATTGCCGTCATCCGGGCCCCCAGTTCACTGGCCGCCGATTGAAGCAACGCTTCATAGACCGCCGCTTCCATATATCGGGGCAATAAACGGTTCAGCACATCGGTAGGCGATGGCTCCACAATATAGGTATCATCCGGCGATTCGTCCGCTGACTCATCCGCATCCGACTCTACTTCAACTTCTTCGCTTTCTTCTGCGTCATCGTCATTCTCTGTCGCAGTTTGGGTTTCCCATGCCGGTTTTTCGCCCGAATCCTCGTCCCTGAAGTAATTCTTCATTTTATCCCAGGCGCTTGGCGCTGTTTGGGCTTGAAAAGCGACTCCTTCGACGGACAGAGGCAACAGGCGCTTTACCATCGGCTTTTGATTCATCGGCGAATAAAAATGCGTATAAACGACATAAACTTCGTCATATTCGCCGCTGGCATAACCGTTGAAAATTTCCCGGCTGATTATGCCGGCATCCTCAAAGCGAGGCCGTTCAGAGTTGCCGACGTAGGAATTGACTAGTGCATAGCCACGCCGGCGAAAATAGTCCCTGCCTTTGCGACCGGTGACAATCATGCCGGTATTAGCTGATTGTTTCATATGGGATATCGCTTCGCGCAGCAGGTTTGAGGTGTAGGCGCCCGCCAAACCTTTATCAGCGCTGACAATCAGATAGAGCGCTTTGTTGCTTGTGCGTTTGCCCAGTAACGGATGCCGGCGGTTTCCCGAATGGGCCGCCACCGCTTCGAGCGTCTGCTGCAATTTGTTAACATAGGGCAGACAGGCAACAGCTTTTTCCTGGGCCCGGCGCAAGCGCGCCGCAGCAACCATTTCCATTGCCTTGGTAATCTGCTGAATGTTTTTTACGCTTTTTATTCGCCGCCTGATATCTCTTGCATTTGGCATCGATCAGCTCACCTCGCTGCCGCAGAAAGCGCAACCGCAGCCGTACCCAGGAAACTGTCTTTGAATTCCTGGATTACCTTACGTAGTGTAGCATCTGTTTCCGGATCGATCGCTTTCTTTTCACGGATTGCTTTACCAACTTCCGGATAATGAGCCCGCATAAACTCGAGGAATTCTTTTTCAAACCGAGTGACATCATGCACTGGCACATCATCAATCTGCGCGTTGACTGCGGCAAAGATGATCATAACCTGTTCTTCAACCGGCATCGGCGAATATTGTCCCTGCTTCAAAATCTCGGTGGTACGTTGACCACGGTCAATCGATGCACGGGTGGCCTTGTCCAGATCGGAACCGAACTGGGCGAACGCAGCCAATTCACGATATTGGGCCATATCCAGACGCAAGCGCCCGGCAACCTGTTTCATCGCCTTAATCTGCGCCGAGCCACCGACACGGGAGACGGAAATACCGGCGTTGATCCCCGGACGAATCCCGGCGTGGAACAATTCGGTTTCCAGATAAATCTGACCATCGGTAATCGAAATAACGTTGGTCGGAATATAGGCCGAAACGTCACCGGCCAGCGTCTCAATAATCGGCAACGCGGTCATCGAACCGCCACCCATCGCATCGGATAATTTGGCTGCTCGTTCGAGCAAGCGGGAGTGTAGATAGAACACGTCGCCCGGATAGGCTTCGCGGCCTGGCGGTCGCCGCAGCAGCAGCGACATGGCCCGGTACGCCTGCGCATGTTTGGAAAGGTCATCATAGATGCAGAGCGTGTGACCGCCCTTGTACATAAAGTATTCGGCCAGCGCAGCGCCGGCGTAAGGAGCCAGGTATTGCAGCGGCGCGCTGTCTGATGCGGAAGCGGCTACAACAATGGTATAGGCCATGGCGCCGTGGTCGTCAAGGATTTTTACAATCCGGGCCACGTTGGACGATTTTTGTCCGATTGCCACATAAACGCAAATAACGCCCTGCCCTTTTTGGTTAATGATGGTATCGACCGCAATGGCAGTTTTGCCGGTACCCCGGTCGCCGATAATCAGCTCGCGCTGACCGCGACCAATCGGAATCATCGAGTCAATCGCCTTGATCCCTGTTTGCAGCGGTTCTTTAACCGATTGACGATCGGCAATGCCTGGCGCTTTAAATTCAGCCGGTCGAAACTCGCTTGTTTCTATCGGTCCTTTGCCGTCGATTGGTTGGCCGATGGCATTGACTACCCGACCCACCATCGCTTCGCCTACCGGAAGTTGGACAATACGACCAGTACTCTTGACGGTGTCGCCTTCACGGATCAAGGTTTCGCCACCGAGCAACACCGCGCCGATGTTGTCCTGCTCCAGGTTCAATACCATGCCGAAGACGCCCTGAGGAAACTCCAGCAACTCGCCGGCCATTGCCCCTTTGAGGCCATAGATCCTCGCGACGCCGTCGCCAACCGAAATAACGGTTCCGACATTATCAACGATCAGATCCACTTGGTAGTTTTCTATCTGTTGTTTGATAAAAGAAGTAATTTCTTCAGGTCTGATTTTCATGGTCAGCTCGTCACCTCTATCCCAGTTGCTTCCTTTTTCAGCAAGATGGCCTTCAACTGATCCAGATGGCTGAGAACACTGCCATCGACCCGTCTATCGCCAATCTGTAGCACCGCGCCGCCAAGGATCTTCCGGTCGATTATATTGACCAGTTCAATCTTGGACCCAGTTAAGGCGCCTATTTTTGCAGTGAACGATTGTTGTTGCTGCTCATCCAGCGGCAAAGCAGTTGTAACTTCGACTTTGCACACATTACGGACCTTGTCGGCCAAAACCTGATATTCGACATAGATTGCCGGCAGCAGATTTTCCCTTCGTTTGTCAATCAGCAGCAACAAAAACTTGCCGACAAAATCAGCAAGTATCGGTTTGAACAGTTGCAACACAACATTTCGCTTGGCTTCAACGGGAGTCATCGGATGATAAAAAATCTTGCCGAGACCGACATCATCGCGACAAGCGCTAACGATCGACGCCAATTGTTCTTCGACCGAATCTACCTGATTGCCTTCGGTCGCCAGTTCCAACAGAGCCCGTGCATATTCCTTCGCCGCCGGATTCTTCAGCATGGCAGACCGCCAATTTTCGCTTCATCAAGTTTTTCGATGAATTCGCTCACCAATTTGGCGTTGACGTCGGTATTCATTTCTTTTTCAATAATTTTTGCCGCCGCTGCTACTGTCATTGCTACGACTTCTCCCCGAATTCCAGCCATCGCCGCATCGGTCTGCCGGGCAATTTCCAGTTGAGCGTTCTTCAGCATTTTAGCATGTTCAGCCCGCGCTTCTTCCAATATCTCCTGCTTCATCGCTTCCGCGGTTTTCACCGATTTGTCAATGATCGCCTGAGCTTGGACGCGCGCTTCCTGCATCTGTTGTTGATATTCCCGGCGGAGCTGTTCCGCTGCCTGCCGCTCTTTTTCCGCCGCCTCCAGATCGCTGGCGATCCGGGCTCGCCGCTCTGCCATTGCTTTCAGCAGAGGTTTGTATGCCAGCTTGGTCAACAGCAGGAGCAGGATAAAGAAGTTGACAATCTGTGCGACCAGCGTCATGTTAAAATTAAACAAGACAGGGCCCTCCCCTTTCGGATGTGCAATAGGGGCGACGGTCCAAGAAGTTTAGACCGCCGCCCTGACAAGCATCATTGCTTACTTCAAGAATGGGTTCGCCAAGACAAGGACGATGGCGATAACAGCCGCGATGATTGGAATTGATTCGATCAGGCCGACCATGATGACCATGTTAACCAAAAGTGCGTTTTTAGCCTCCGGTTGACGAGTCATCCCTTCGATCGTTTTCTTGGCCACCATTGCGTCGGCAAACGCAGCGGAGAACGCAGCCACAATGAGCGTTGCGCATGCGCCAAGAATCGAAGCGGCGGCGATGATAGATTTTTCGGTCATAATTACGGAATCCCCCTTTCTTTGATAAACTGGTACCAAAGGATAAACCTACCGAAGCAGTCTGCGATCAGTGGTCATCCCCTAAACCCTCAGCCAGATACGTGATGGACAAAATCGTAAAAATCGCGGCCTGAATCAGACCAATGAACACGCCCAGAAATAGAATCCCGGAAGGAACAACAAACGGAACCAGCATCAGGAACACCATGACCAGAATCTCGTGAGCGATAATATTGCCGAAGAGACGAAAGGACATCGTCAGCGGTCGGGATAGGTTATCCATGATATGCAACAGGACAAAGAATGGATTCGGCTGAAAGAAATGGAGAATATACTTGAGGCCTTTGTCAGCCAAGCCGTAAATATGCACCAGAGCAATAATCATCAGCGCCCAGCCAAGCGTAGTATTGATATCCGCCGTAGGCGATGTCATTGCCGGGAATATGCCAAGCATATTGGCAAACAGCACGAACAAAAAAATCGTAACAACGACTGGAACTACCCGTTGACCTTTTTTGCCAATGGAGGAATCGATTTGCGCCAGTATCGGCTCAATCAACATCTCGACAAAATTCTGCGCACCGGACGGAATTACTGAAATCGACCGAGTACAACCAACCACAACGGCAATCACGGCTGCCATGGTAATCCAGGTCATAATCAGCGTGTCAGAGTGGAACTGCATCCCGGCAATTTCCCAGAGCTTGTGTGAACCGATTTCGTGTGCCATCTTTCACCCTGATCCCTTCTGTATAGTCTACACATGTAAATATTATATATCAAAGCGACAATTTGTACAGACTTTCGAAAAATTTATTTTTCGTTTCCACCTTTTGACAGCGCAACCACACCCCAGATGACCACGACACCGTGCAACGCCAGCAGGCCAATCAGCACGCCGGCAAAATGGACGCCGGGGGCAAAATAGGCCGCCAGGCAAACCACCGCCGTATAGAGGGTTCGTTCAACCCAGCCGCTTTGCAGTTCTGCCACCGCTTCTTTTTCATCAGGCAACGACAAGGTTTGCTTTAGCTGTCGCCACATGATATAGAAAAAACCGATTCCGGCAAAAATCCCAATCAACAGACCACGGGAAAATTCCGGATAACCCAATATATATACAATCCCCGAAACCAATGCGCCAATCACGGCTGAAAGCATCGCCGCCTGCTTGGCGGAGCGCGCAAGTATTCTCATCTTCATCTCCTATCCCAGTACGTCACCCGTCGGCAAATCGAAGCAAAACCAACCACGCAGCCGAGCAATGTCCCGCCAAACGTCCCCCAGGGCTGCCAGCCGAACCGTTCGTCCAACTCCTTGCCCAACCAGAAGCCCAAACCGGCAAAGATTACTAGATCCGTGCCGAGCGTGCCGACCCGGGCCAGTGTCTGCAGCCAATTGCGCTCCTGCTCTTTGGGCTTTGGCACGTCGCATCCTCCCCCGCCTTCACCTATTCGCGGGCAAACGGTTCCGGCAATTCTAACGTCAAGCCGAATCGATGCCGTAGACAGTCCACGATCCGCGCTGCCGCCCGTCCATCGCCATAAGGATTGGTCGCTTCAGCCATCCGGGTGTATTCTGCGGGTTCGCTCAGCAGTAGTTTCAGCTCCTGGTAAACCCGCTCGCGACCGGTTCCAATCAGTTTGACAGTGCCGGCGTCAATCGCCTCCGGCCTTTCCGTTGTATCACGCAAAACCAGCACCGGTTTGCCGAGCGACGGCGCTTCTTCTTGAATACCGCCGGAATCAGTCAATATAATATGCGCCTGATTCATCAGATTGGCAAACGGCTGGTAATCCATCGGCTCAACCAAATGCACCCGCGGCGCGTCACCCAATTCCTGCTGGACTACCTGCTGCACTTGCGGATTACGGTGCACCGGGAAAATCGCCCGAACATCGGAAAATTCCTCAACGATGGCGCGTAGCGCTTGATACACCTGCCGCATTGGTTCGCCAAGATTTTCCCGCCTGTGGGTGGTCACCAAAATCAGGCGACCCGGCGTTTGGTCCAACGTCGCCAGTTGCGGCGGAAAAACGTAATCGGGACGCACAGTGCTCAGCAGAGCATCAATCACGGTATTGCCGGTTACAAAGATATTTTTGTCAGCCACGCCCTCGGTCAGCAAGTTTTGTCGCGAGGTCAGCGTCGGCGGAAAATGCAGGTCAGTCAGAACGCCGGTTAGTTTGCGATTCATTTCTTCCGGATACGGTGAAGATTTATTGCCGGTCCGCAGGCCGGCTTCCACATGGGCAACCGGTATCTGGTGGTAGAAGGCGGCTAACGCGCCAACAAACGTGGTCGTCGTATCACCGTGCACCAGCACGATATCCGGTTTGGCTTCGGCCATCGCATCCTTTAGTCCGAGCAACGCCCGGCTGGTAATATCGAATAACGTCTGAGACGGGCTCATAATGTTTAGATCATAATCCGGCCGGATACGAAAAAGTTGCAGCACTTGGTCAAGCATCTCGCGATGCTGGGCAGTCACTGCAACAATCGACTGGATTTTTCCTGGATATTTTTGCAGTTCCAAGACGACCGGCGCCATTTTGATTGCTTCCGGGCGCGTGCCAAACACAGTCATGACTTTGATCGGATTCATCTGGTATATACTCCTCCGGGGAAAAAGAAAAGGGCCTAACGGCCCTTTACGGATCCCGCACTTTTTAATACGCCGGTTTTTCGCGCCGCGACAAATGCCGCCGCCAATAACCCCAGCACAATGAACGCGGCTTGACCGAACCGGACCTCAGTCATTACGATCGCACTCACGCCGAGCACGATGGTGACTAGGTACAGAATCAGCACCACCTGTTTCTGAGTCAGACCCATATCCAACAGGCGATGGTGCAGATGACCACGGTCAGGTTTAAAAATCGGTTGTCCATTGTTAAACCGACGGATAATCGCGCAGGCTGTATCCAAAATCGGCAGGCCGAGCGCCACCATCGGCACAATCAACGCGATGGTCGCCGCACTTTTTACGGTGCCAACCAGCGAAACCGCAGCCAGCAT
>JBGSKE010000011.1:0-1682 GCA_041741355.1 Negativicutes bacterium
AGTTGCCGCCCGTACCGCATCACGCTGGGCCTCGGCCAATTCGATCTTGCGTTCCAGTTCAAACTTGGCCGTCAAGGCAGCGACATCCGTCTCGCGCAATTTCTTGGCATGGTCGCGCAAAAACAACAACCGCTCCGCCACTTTGCGTTCGGCATGGTACAAGTGGTCAGGGTAAATCAGCGTCTGGCCCCAAGCGTCCTCCATCGCCAGCGTGCCCTGTCTGAGCAGTTGGGACAAGACTTCGGCCACGCCATAACTGTCGCAGACCAATTCTTTACTAGCCGCCTGCACCAACACATCTTCCGGCACACAAGTGTGACCAGAGTCGGCTGTGCCGAGCAGTGCATAGCGAATCCCGGCCGCAATCCGGGCAAAATCCTCCGCCTGAGCGCCGCAGGCCAGCGCGATACGGTCGGCCGTGCGAAAGCCGATCCCGTCGACTTCCTCGGCTAGACGATACGGGTCCTGTTCGATCACCTGCACGGCGCTATCGCCATATACCGCATGGATTCGCCGAGCATACGCCCCGGGAATGCCATGCGACTCCAAAAAAAACATCAGTTCGCGCAGTTCGGCCTTGGCGGAAAAAGACTCCACGATCATCGCCAGTTTCTTGAGGCCGATTCCCTCGATTTCCAATAAATGACGCGGCTCCCGCTCCAAAACATCCAGCGTCTTCAGACCAAAGCGGGCCACCATCCGCTGCGCCATTGCCGGTCCAATCCCTTTTACGGCGCCGGAAGCCAAAAAGCGTTCGATTGCCGGCAGCGTCGTCGGCTGAATCCGGCGCATCATCTCGCCGCGAAACTGTTTGCCGTATCTGGCATGCATCGTCCAGGTTCCCGACACTTCCACATCTTCACCCGGCAGCGGCGCCCCAACCTTGCCGGCCACTACAACCATGCCCTTTTCCGTCTTCAACCGGAAAACGACATACTCATCCTGGCCCTGGAACGTGATATTCTCGACCACACCTGTCAAAACGTCCATCATTCATCTCATTTCCAGCCTGCCGGGCAAAACTTTTTTTACCAGCAGCAGGATTTTTGCATTTCTTAGCGTATCGTATAAATAAAGCAGGAATCATTAGTCATTACTATACAAAGGAGCCGCTGCCAGATAATGAAAGAGTGCATGTACAGCTATCACTATAATCGGCGTCGCGCCATCATCCGCAGAGAGCAGCCAGGACGCCGCGTCCTGTTCTGGGTTCTTGGCATCGTGGCGATTTACGGCGCCTATTGCCTAACTACCTTGGTAAGAACCTAGTTCAACATTGCTTGGTGATACAACCAAAACCGGAGGATTTGATTCCTCCGGTCATTTTTTTGTTTACACAGCGGATTCAGTTCACATTGACAATTTTGTGCCGAATCGCATAAAGCACAGCCTGGGTCCGATCCGTCACCTGGATCTTGCGAAAAATATTCGTCAAGTGGTTTTTGACGGTTTTTTCACTAAGAAATAATTCACGGGCAATTTCGGCGTTACTCATGCCGCGGCCAATCAGTTGCATGACTTCGACTTCTCTGGCCGACAAACGATCAGTCTCAACCAACCCCTGCGCGGGTTGGTCCTGTTTCACCACTTCACGACTGGTAATCCCCTGGAACAATTTTTTGGTCAGCGACGGTTCAACGAATGATTCGCCGGCATAAACCCGCCGGATCGCCTGCACCATC
>JBGSKE010000012.1:0-8179 GCA_041741355.1 Negativicutes bacterium
CTTTCAGTGCCAATTTACCGAGCCAACTTTATCGGATTTCCACTGCCAACGGATTGCGTTCAGGCAGGCGTTGATATTTATACTTGGGCACACCCAGCATCAATGCGCCGGTAATTGCTTTCCCCTCAGGCAGGCCGATCAACTCCAACAGCGGCGGATAGTTGGCAAAAGCAGCCATCTCAAAGAACCCGGCCCAGCAGCTACCCAAACCAAGCGCCGGCGCAAACAGTTCCGTATAGGTCAATGCATAACGTCCGTTATCCCGGCCGATCGGATTTTTGCTTGCCGCCAACGCCAGGACCAAGTGCGGCGCGCCGCGCAATACGACGTCGTAGCCGGTCTCGCGATATATTTTGGCCATACCGGCATAAGGCTTGACCCAAGCCACTTCTTGCCGGATTTGCTCTTCCAGCCACTCAATCACTGTCGCGGAAATCTTTTTCAAAACCGCTGGGTCACTCAAAACCAGAAATGAGATGCCTTGCGAGTTTCCGCCCGAAGGCGCCATTCGCGCAACGTTCAGCAACCTCAATAAAGTTTCCGGCGAAATTTTTTCCGGCTTATAAGCCCGAATGGAGCGACGACCGCGCAGGAACCGCTCTGCCTCTTCAGCTGACAGTTTGGCGAATTGTGAAATCTCCGTCTGGCTCGCTAAAGAGTTTCGATTATGATCGAGCGCTGCCTGCGGGCAAATAGCCACGCAGTGGCCGCATTTAATGCAAGCCTTCGGCGCGATCAGCGCAGGCCCATTTTCATCTACGCGAATAATGCCTGACGGACAGACTTCACTGCAAAACCCGCAGCGTGTACATTTTGTCAAATCAACCTGGATGGCAATTTCATTCGTTAGTGTTGACATTTTCTTCCCTCCCGCTTTTCGCAATAAGCATTATTACTTTGTCAAAATAGAAATAATCTAGAATCTGAGTCTACTTCATCATTTTCGGCAACACCATACTAAATTCAGGAAAATAAGCGACAAAAATCAATACGATCAAAATAACCGTCAGGTAAGGAATAACGGCTTTGAACGACCTCTCAATCGGCAGGTTGCCGATTGATGATGCGATTAACAAACACAACCCGTACGGCGGTGTAATCAAACCGATTGCCAGCGTGATCACCGTGACAATCCCCAGCAGAACAGAATCTATTCCCAATTTCAACGAAATGGGCAACAAAACCGGAATGAATAAAATCATCGCCGGAATTGCATCCATAAAAGTACCCACAAACAAGAAAAAAGCAATCACGATCGTCATAAATATCCAAGGGCTGGTGATATAAGTTGTAAAAAAAGCTTCGGCTGCCGTCGCTACCCGGTAATACCCCAGCAACTCCCCCAGCGCACTGGCAGCAGCCAAGGCGAACAGTGATAAGGAGCTCAGCTTCAACGTTTCAATCAATACTGCCGGTAAATCGCGCAATGTCAACGTCCGATAGACAAACATGCTGATGACTAGTGCGTAGAGGCAAGCAAACGCGGCCGCCTCGGTAGCCGTATACCAACCGGTAATGATCCCGCCGATGATGATGACCGGCGTCATTAATGCAGGAATCGTTTCCATGAATAGTTTCAGAAATTGCGGCATGGTTGTCTTTATATATTTGGGATAGCCTCGTTTGAAGGACATCGCATAAATAACCAACATCATGCCCACGCCAATCAGTACGCCCGGTACGATTCCGGCCACAAACAAGGCCGCAATCGGCGCATTGGTAAGACCGGCGTAGACAATCATCGGAATGCTGGGCGGAATAATGACGCCGATAGTCGATGATGCAGCAGTTACGCCGACAGCGGTCTCCTTGTCATAGCCGGTATTCATCATGTTAGGAATCAATATCTTGCCGACTCCGGCCGTGTCGGCGGTTGAAGAACCGGAAACACCGGCAAAAATCATCGAAACAAGGATGTTGGCATGTGCCAGACCGCCACGAATGTGGCCGACAATCGCGATGGAAAAATCGATCAACTTCTGCGATATCCGGCCGCTATTCATTAGATTGGCAGCTAAAATAAACAACGGAACCGCCAATAAAACAAATGAGTTTAAGCCATTGAACATTTTCATCGGCACAGTAATCTCCGGAATATAGGGGACCCCCATAACACCCACCAGCGCAACCATCGCAATCGAAAAAGCAATCGGCACGCCGATAAGGATCAATACAAGAAACAATAATACCAGCAAAATCCCACTCATATCAGACAGTCTCCTTCGCACGCAACTGCCGTACGTTCTGCCGCAAATGCGAAATTGTATAGATAGACATGCTAAAGCCCATAATTGGTATACAGAGCCAAACATATCCCATTTTCAAGGGAAGTGATACCCAGGTATAATCCCAAAAATTCAGCACGGTTTCGACGCCGTAATAAAAAATCAACAAGTTGAAAACCAACAGTAGCAGGTTGGTAAAAATATCGAGCGCGATTTTTTTCTTGCCGGATAGCTTATCGGCAAGCATGGTAAATTTGAAATGTTCCTGCTTGTTGTGCATGATCGAGGCGCCCATGAATACGGCCCAAATAAATGAAAAGTTTGCAACTTCCTCTGACCACATGACAGAAATACCAAGATAGCGTGAAAAAACCTGGATTAGAATGGTCACCAAAAAAATAGATAAACATAGGACACCAGCCACCAATTGAATGCGCTCCATAAGCTTCAGATTCATTGTTTGCATACACCTCTTGACGATTTCTTCCGCTAGAAAAAAACACCGTTGGGGTGGGAAAAGCTGCCCACTCCAACGGCAACAACTTTGGATTATTTGATTTCGCGGATTTTTTTCACAATGGCTTCAGCGCCAATGCTCTTGGCAAATTTGTCCTGGATGGGCAGTGCAACTTGAATAAACGGTTTTCTGTCAATCGTGTTCACGACTGCGCCATCTTTGATGGCTTTTTCTTTATATTCTTTTTCCTGGGCGATTACCGAAGCCCGTTCTGCTTCAACCGAAGCTTTTGCAGCGTCCAGAATGATCTGCTGCTGTTCTTTGGTCATCGCGTCGAATTTCTTGCCATTAACCAATAAGAACCGGGTTGTATAGTCAGCGCCGATTTCAGTAGTATATTTGCCATTTTCGGTTTTATGATGATTTTGCTGAACAAAATACGGGTAAGCATTTTCAGCGCCATCGACAGTTTTTTGTTGCAATGCCTGATAAAGTTCGCCCCAGGCCACCGATGTCGGGATAGCGCCTAGCCCTTTCCAGAAATCGCCGATTACGCCGGAGGTTTGGGTACGGATCTTCATATCTTTGAGATCAGCCATCGAGTTCAACGGTTTTTTTCCGTAATAATGGCGAACTCCCGCCGACCAGTAGCCGACAATTTTAAAATCATTGTTGGATTTTTTATTGATCATCTCAGCCAATTGTTTGCCTACGTCGCCGTCAATGACTTTTTTCCAGTGGTCATAACTGTCAAATAGGTACGGCAACGCCAGCAAATCGACCTCTTTCACCCCGGTCTGGGTCATAAAGCCCGGCGACACGACAACAGCGTCAACCGCTCGCAGCTTGAGCTTTTCGACCAATTCATTTTCATTGGTACCCAGTGTTCCTGCATGCACTTCAACAGTCATCTGGCCTTTTGATTTGCTTTCCACTACTTCTTTAAATTTCAGTAATCCTACTTGGTAAGGATTGTCCGGTGATGTTTGGTTATGCGCGGCAATAATTTTGATCGGCTTGTTCGCAGCCGGCGCCGCTTCTTTTTTTGCTCCGCCGCAACCTGTCAATAATGCAACAACAAGAATGGAAACCATCAACAATAGCAGGCTTTTTTTCATAATGGATTTCGTTCCCCCTCAAACCAATTTTCCTTGCGTAGTTATTTTTATAGTGCCCGACGCTGCGTAACTCACCCCTTCCTGACTCGGGCAGTTCAATAATAACGCTCCATTCGTATAAACCGGTTTATTGTTCACTTTGTCTAAATTAATTTCGCTGAGATGAACAAATAATCCTGCAGCCGAACTAGCCTGGGCACAGAATTATTTCCGCCGGCATCGCAAATTGCGCCTTCCCCGATTGCCACTCCAATAAGACTGCTTGACGGCTTTTACAATTTAATTCGCCGGCCTTCTTCCGCCGACCAATACGCTGCGTAGGTTGCCTGAATGGTTTCAAACGCCAGATCAATATCCGCCAGCGGTTGACGCCCCTGCGCCACACATTCCATAAAATCCTGAATTTCCTGGATGTAGCCCCGCGTCCATTCTTCTTCCAAACAAACATACTGCCAACCAGTTTTTCGGTCAACTTTTTCTGTTATATACACATCCCGCAACTTCTGTTCATCGGTCAAATAGGTAATCATTCCGGTATTGGGGCAGATATTGGCGTTGAGAATCCCGCCCGTTGTATAAGTTTCCACTAAGTTGCGCACGCCACCAAGAATCATATCGCCGGCAAAGACGGTACTCTTGGTTCCGTCAGTAAAGGTCATGTTCATCATTGCCCAATCTTCAACATCGACCGGGTGCGAAAGGATATATTGGTGATCGCTCGCGGAAAGGCCATCGCCGATATTTCCTACATCAGCCGTAATATCGGCGATAGCGATCTTCTCGCCGCGAGCTTTTGCCTCCACTTGCTTCAGATAGAGCACTGCCGATAAAGGATGACAGCCTTGGCGAATCAACGCCCCGCCGCCGGTCATATCCCAACGGGCCGCATGCTCGGCATGAGAACCGCTATGGCTTTCTTCCGCCTTCATAAATAAAATCTTGTCGCCGGTCTTGCGCAAAATTTCGGCGCTTTTGTTAATAGCCGGTGCATAAACCCAATTTTCCGCATACATGAATAACCGACCGCTAGCCAGCATCCGTTGTTTGGTCTCGCTCATCTCCTGCATAACCCGCTCATACATCAACGCCTTCGATAGTTTACGTCCAATCGGCGCAGGATCGGCGGGCCGACCAAAATATCCAGTGAAAGGCTTTTCACAAATAACATGCCGACCTGATTCCATAGCATCAACGATCATCGACGCATGCAATACCGCCGGGGTACAGATGTCGATCACATCAATATCCTGATCTTTTAACAGATCCTGAAAGTTGCGGTACACCGTAGGGATTTGATGCTTCCGGGCGAACGCAAGAACGGCCTCGCCTCTGGAAACAACCGCGGTTACTGCTACCGCCGCGCCATATACCCGATGATACGCATGCATATGCAATTCCGCAACAAAACCGCTGCCAACCAAACCGACGCGAATAGGTTTCATTACTTGATTCCTCCTGATAATTCTTCAGTTTCTTTGCTGGTCCAGCGAGAAAACAAGCCCATTTGCGCAGCGATCATCAACACAATAATGACTGCAAAAAACAGGCAGATCGGTCGGGTAAAAAAAGGCAAAATGCTGCCATCAGAGAGAGTCAGCGCCCGCCGCAGATTCGTATCCGCCATCGGACCAAGAATTACCCCCAATAAAAATGGCGCGCTGGGAAATTTCAGATGCGACAAAAACAACCCGACAAAGCCAAACGCAAACATGACCCAGACATCAAAAATCCGATCATTGATTACATAGGATCCGACGACACAAAACAGAAACACAACCGGCATCAGTAGCTGCGGTGACACTTGCAAAATTTTCACCGTAAAGCGGGAGATCAAGAGGCCAAGCGCCCACATAATAAATGACGAGGCCGCCAGATAAATTGCAACCGTGTACAGGAACCCCGGCGTTTCCGTCATCATTAGCGGTCCGGGACGTAACCCGTGCAACCAAAACGCCGCCATCAAAACTGCCGCCGGTGCACTGCCGGGAACCGCCAGCGACAGAATCGGAATGATCGCTCCGCCAATACAGGCATTATTGCCAGATTCCGCTGCAATGACACCTTCGGGATTGCCTTTGCCAAACAGTGCTCTTACCTTACTGCGCATCCGTGCTGCCCAATACGACAACCAGCCGCCAACATCCTCGCCAACACCGGGAATAATCCCGACCATAACGCCGATAAACGTCGAACGGATAATAGTCTCCCAGTTTCGCGCCAAAATACGGATGCCTTCTTTATAATCAATACGCTGCATTTCACCAACAATAGCCTTTTTCTTTTTGAATGCAGCCACAATTTCAGGAAAGCCAAACAGTCCGATCATGATTGGTATCAAAGAGAAACCAGCCATCAAGTCAATGTTACCAAACGAAAACCGCGGCACACCCTGCAAGCCGTCCAGACCTACCAATGAGGCAAGCAGACCCAGTATCCCGGCGATCCAACCCTTAAGCGGGTCGCCGCCGGAAGCAAGTTGTCCGCAGATCATGATGCCGAACACTGCCAGTAGAAAAAACTCCCAGGAGCCAAATTTCAAGGCAAAACTAGTCAATAGCGGCGTCAAAAACAATAAGAACACGACACTGCCCAGCGTTCCCAGCGCCGACGCTGATGTTGCCAGGAAAATTGCCAAGCCCCCTTTGCCCTGTTGCCCCATCGGATAGCCATCCTGGGCTGTAGCTGCCGAAGCCGGCGTGCCTGGGATATTCAACAGAATTGCCGATTGGCAGCCGCCGGAAATCGCGCCGACATATACGCCAATCAAAGACAGAATCGCCATATCCGGACTGGTTTTATAAGTAAGTCCCGTTAGCAAGGCGACAGCCATCGTAGCGGTCAAGCCCGGTAACATCCCGACAACGATACCAAAAAAAACCGACAAAACGAGTGTGATTGCCGCCTCCGGGGATGCAATCAAATTGAGCGCGTGGAGCAAGTATTGCATTTCCATTGTTTTCCCCTCTACGGCAATGTTACGTTAAAAATCTTGTTGAACAAAACAATAATTCCGCCCACTGCGCCAATTGTCACCGCGATGATTTTCCAATAAGCGGCAGCCCTAAGGAATAAAAATATCGCTAGCAAGAATAGCGAAGCAGACAGCCAAAATTCAAAAATAGGAATCAAAACAAAAATATACAACGCCAGCAGGGCAATGCCCCCCAGTATCCGTTTCCATTCGGAATGCTCCGCCAGAAACCACAGCCGAATATGGCTTACGACCGAACCAGCCAGCAGCGACAGGTTTTGTCCTCTTTGACTGCGGAGCAGCAGAATCAGCGAGCATAGCAGCAGGCAAGCACCCAAAAACACCGGTAATAATGCGGGCGAAACATTCCACGGCACGTTGGCGTCCAAATGAATCAGCCGACTTTGTTGAAATAGAAAGACTGTAAAGAGTAGCAGTACAATGGCGGAAAAAAAGTCGCCTGAACTACCAGGACGTATTGAAGATCGCACAATAATCATCCTTTGCGAAAATAATTACCGGGCCGACCCGTTGTCGGCCCGGTATACACACACTAAGGTTTGGGGATTTTGAATTTTTCCGGTGAAATCTTGGCGGTTCCCGTATCAAACAGGGTCCAACAGACAACTGATGCTAGATTATCCAGTTTCTTCAACGATTCTTCCGGCCCATAGCCAACCAGGACGACCCCTTTATCTTTGGCGAATTTCTTCATCGTTTCACTTTGCATTGCTTTCTTAAAAGCTTCGTCAATCTTTTTGATCGCTTCCGGCGGTGCATCTTTCGGCATAGTCAGACCAAAGAACTCACCCATCGGCAGTGTTTTTTTCAGATCCGGCAAGTCGTTTCCCAGCGAAGGAATCGGCTTGATGCCTTCGATCACAAGCGGTTTGTCGCTCAAGGAAGCTAATGCGATCAGCTTGCCGGCCCGGAACATATCGGTCATTTCCATGGACAATTGCGGTGTGAAATCCACTTCGCCGCCCAGCGTGGCAATAATCGCCGGGTTGCCGCCTTGATACGGCACGTGTTTATATTCAAATTTGCCGGCGCGACGGATGATCTCAATCCCCATGTGTCCGCCCGAGCCAACACCGGCGGTTCCGGCGGTCACTGCGCCGGGTTTCGCTTTGAACGCAGCCAGTAGCGATTTGGCATCTTTATAGGGGGATTCGGCGCGAACTGCCAACACATTCGGCGAGAAGGTCGCCGTCCAAGTAATCCAGTCTTTGTGCCCCTGATCCATGTAACCCATGACCTGGTAACTGGTGAACGGCATCAGGCCGGCGCCCAAAAGAGTATAGCCATCATGTTTGGCGTTCCATACGCTCTTGGTACCTACCGATCCGTTAGCGCCCGGTGTATTGACTACGGCAATATTCACACCGAGGATTTTGGACATTTCGGT
>JBGSKE010000013.1:0-2495 GCA_041741355.1 Negativicutes bacterium
GCGCTGGACTGGGCGGCGGGCATGACGAGAGGGAACAGACCCTTAACCAACTGTTGGTTGAGATGGATGGGTTCGGTGTTAACGAAGGCATCATTATCATCGCGGCCACAAATAGACCGGATATTCTTGACCCGGCGCTACTTCGTCCAGGGCGATTCGATCGGCACATCGTTGTCGACAAGCCCGATGTAAAAGGTCGTCAGGAAATCCTGAAAGTTCACACTAAAGGAAAACCTGTCGAAAAAGAAGCCGACCTTGATGTGCTGGCTCGGCGAACCCCTGGATTTACGGGCGCTGACCTGAGTAATCTGGTTAACGAGGCCGCTTTGTTATCTGCCCGGCGGAACAAAAAACGGATTGGCATGGAAGAACTGGAAGAATCCGTTGAACGCGTAGTAGCTGGGCCGGAGCGTAAAAGCAAAGTCATCAGTGAAAAAGACAAAAAACTCACTGCGTATCATGAAGCGGGTCATGCTCTGATTGGCATGCTGATGCCGAATGCTGATCCTGTTCATAAAGTGTCGATTATTCCCCGCGGCCGGGCCGGCGGTTACACACTGATGCTGCCGAAGGAAGATCGCAATTATGCGACCCGGTCAGAGTTGAAAGACCAACTTAAGACGTTGTTGGGCGGGCGTGTTGCGGAAGCTCTGGTACTCGAAGAAATTTCAACTGGTGCGCAAAATGATTTGGAGCGGGCAACGGAGTTGTCCCGTAAGATGATATGCGAATTTGGCATGAGTGAGGTGCTCGGGCCGATTACGTTTGGCCGACGCCAAGACACGCAGGTGTTTTTGGGCAGAGATATCTCCCGCGACCGCAATTACAGTGAAGAAGTGGCTTATTCCATTGACAAGGAAGTCCGTCGCATGATTGAGGAAGCTTATGAGAAAACCGAAGCCATGTTGCGTGAACATATGGATAAACTGCATTTGATTGCGGCCGCGCTGATTGAAAAGGAAACTCTGGAAGCTTTTGAGCTGGAACAACTGATGAAAGACGGTCAAATCGCTGAACGCCCGGCGCAAGCGGATCAAGATGATACCACGCCGCCTGCGTTGCCGGTGATTTCTGTTCCTGATGCCGAGCCGGGACCTAAGGTTGTATATAATGTGCCGGAAGCGAGTGGTGGAAATGCCTGAAGGATTGAAAGCGGGACTGATGGGACAAGCCGAAGTATTGGTATCGGATGCTAATACCGCCGAAGTATTTGGCAATGCAGGCGCGCGCGTTTTTGCAACGCCGCTATTGGTGGCGTTGATGGAACAAGCTGCGATTGATGCGATACGTTCGTGCTTGTTGCCGGGTGAAGGCAGTGTCGGCACGAAAATTGAGATGAGTCATCTCGCGGCTTCTCCGGTAGGCATGGTGGTTACAGCTAAGGCAGAACTGGTGGAGGTTGCCGGCAAGAAACTGGTTTTTGAGGTCACGGCGTCAGATGCACAGGAAGTGGTGGGGACTTGCCGTCACGAACGGTTTGTCGTTGGCGATATGGCGGCTTTTTTGGCCAAAGTTGCAGCCAAGCGTCAAGTTTCTTGCTGAAAAACTTGACTGTTTTTTGACGAAATGTTACCATGAATCTGAAACAAGGCGGCATCTTATGTGAGCTGCACGAAATGTTCCGAAACACAATACGGTATTCCCAAAACCGCTTGGATCCATTGGTGACCGAGACGGGGGACGCAAGTACTGATTGATGAAATGCGCCTTCCTGATTGTGGGAAGGCGTTATTTTTTTCGGAATGAATGGAGAGGTGTTGTTGATGCAGGTTATCAGTCAAATAGCTCAATTAAAACAAGTCATTCGTGCTGCGAAGGCGAACGGTAAATCGGTGGGGCTTGTTCCGACAATGGGCTATCTCCATGAAGGCCATCTTACACTGATGCGCAGAGCCAGACACGAGCAGGGATTTGTGATTGCCACGCTATTTGTGAATCCCTTGCAATTTGGCCCGCAGGAAGACTATGCGGATTATCCGCGTGATCTGGCGCGAGATTGCGAATTGGCTGCGAGTACTGGCATTGATGTATTATTTGCTCCGTCTGTGGATGAGATGTATCCGGGCGGAAATGGCAAAACCCTGACATTCGTCGATGTGGAAAAAATCACTGCACCATTGTGCGGAGCTTCGCGACCAGGTCATTTTCGCGGGGTGGCGACAGTAGTCAGTAAATTGTTCAATATCGCGGAAGCGGATGTAGCTTACTTTGGGCAAAAAGATGCGCAACAAGTAGCGGTGATTCGGCGCATGGCAGAAGATTTAAATATGAATGTGAAAATCGTTGCGGCGCCGATCGTTCGTGAGATCGATGGATTAGCCATGTCATCCCGCAATAAATATCTTGATCAAGCGCAACGTCAGGCTGCGTTAGTATTATCTCGCTCACTTGCAAAAGCAACGGTAATGCTGGAAGAGGGCGAAAAAGACAGCGCCTTGATTCTCGCGGCAGTTCGTGAATTGATTTGCCAAGAACCGCTGGCGAATATTGACTAT
>JBGSKE010000014.1:0-6673 GCA_041741355.1 Negativicutes bacterium
CCGGCCAGCGCACCGGAAACCAATACAAGCGGAAACAGAATCAGCCCCGGCAGATTGGGCAACGCCAGTGCCACCCCCGCCGAAGCAATTGCCCCGACAAGAATCTGGCCCTCGCCACCGATATTGAGTACGCCGCTGCGAAACGAAATGATAATGCCCAGGCCGGTCAGCAATAGCGGAGTCGTGCGGACCAACGTCTCGGTAATGCCGAAACTGCTGGAAAATGGCCCGGTCAGCATGACTTGGTATGCGCGGATCGGGTCTGATTTTGCCAACAGGATAAATATGGCGCCGATCAGCAGCGCACCGACCAACGCGGCCAATAATACGAAGAATGTCCTACCCTTCAAGCCGTCCCTGCCTCCTACACAAAACGCCCTGCGGCGATTACCCCGCAGAGCGTCTTCGCTCCCAATGTACAAGTGTCTTTAGCTTCGTTATTTCCTTGCAATAGTTTACCGTATTTTGTCGCTCGCGTCCAGCAAAAATAGTTGAATTTTGCTCAAAAACGCTGCCAAAGTTGCGCAGCCTGCAACCTGGATTTGGCGGCGATTTCAGCGGCATCGGCGACCAGCAGCCGGCGATCCTGCATCAACACGCGACCGTTCACCACCGTCGTGCGCACTGCCCGCCCGCTGCAGCCGAACAGAATATGCGCATTGAGGTTTGCCGCCGTTAGCGGTGTCGGCGGATCATAGTCAACCACGATCACATCGGCCAATGCGCCGGGAACCAGTTGACCAAGGGTTGCGTCAAAACAGGCCGAGGCAAACTCGACATTTTGCCCGAACAGCATTTCATGCGGTTCCACCCAGGCTACCGCTGCATCCTGCTGTTGGTGCTTATGCAACAAATTGGCGACTTTCAGCGATTCCAGCATATCGCCGGTATAGCCGTCGGTCCCCAGTCCGACCCGGACGCCCCGCTGCAACATCGCCAGTACTGGCGCACAACCAACCGCGTTGCCCATATTCGATTCGGGATTGTGCACGACCAGAGCTTGCTGCTGTTGCAACAGGTCCATTTCCTGCTCATTGATATGCACACAGTGCCCGGCGATCGATTGGGGCCCCAGCACGCCAAAATCACTCAACCGCTCTACGACGCGCCTGCCGTAACGACGCTGGCAATCCGTCACATCCGACAAAGCTTCCGCTGTGTGGATATGGCAGCCTACCCCCAGTTCGGTCGCCATTGCTGCACTGCGCCGCAATAGGTCATCATTTAAAGTAAAGGAGGCGTGCAGGCCAAATAACGCCCGCCGCAGCGAATCGCTCGCCTGCCGGCAATCGCGAATATAGGCCGCATTTTCCTCAATTCCCTGCTGAGCCACCACTTCGCCGTCGCGATCGGACACCTCATAGCACAGGCAAGTCCGCATCCCTAGATCTTTTGCCGCGTCGGCAATCCGGAACAAACTGCCGGGAACACAGCCCGGGCTAGCGTGGTGATCGAAGATCGTCGTCACGCCATTTTTGATGCAGTCGATCATCGCCACTGCCGCGCTGTAATAAACGTCTTCCAGTGTCAAAACTTTATCGAGCCGCCACCACAGTCGCTCCAGGATCTGATTGAATTCATGCGGCGACTGCGCCTTCAGGTCCATACCGCGGGCAAAACTGCTGTAGCAGTGCATGTGGGTATTGATCAGGCCCGGCATAATCAAGCCGCCCTGTGCATCAATAAAAGAAGCCGATGGATGTTTGCCGCGTAGCGCCTCAGTATCGCCGACCTCGACGATCCGGTTTGCCTGAATCGCCACGCAACCCGAGGGAATCAGCGGATTATCGGTATCCCGCGTAATCAGATAGCCATTGCCAATCAACAACATAAAGCCTGCGCTCCTTCCTGTCACTCCTCCTGATAAGCCAAACCGTTCTCCTTCAACAGTTCGCGAACCATAAAATATGTTTCGTTGATCAGCCTTGGGCAACGAGTCATCCGGTTCCAGGGATCATCGCCGAGAATCGTCTTGCAATCAATCCCGCCAAATTCCTGGCCAAATTTTACCTCAAACCATTCAACCAGTTGTTGAATCATCAAATTTAAACAGCGTTGTTCGGTTTCCTCCAGCTTGCCTCTGCCGGCAAACAACGCCAGCAAGCAAGCGCCGCCTGCCAAGGCGCCGCAAGTTTTCCCCTGAAAGCCAAGCCCGCCGGACAGTCCATTCATCGCCCTAATTAAATCAGGATCCTCTTTACCCTGCTGTTCGAGTCCCATGATCAACAACACCTGCGCACAATGAAATCCTTGCAAATGCAGTTGGGAAATGCGGGTTAGTTCATCCACTATGCTTCGCCTCCTTTTGGGGAGCAGCTCACTGCTAGTGCTCGTCGGCTGCCGGTACTACACGGATACCTATACGGGCAAGACGCTTTAATACACTGCCGCAGGCGCATTGCTCAGGCAAAAACCGCGAAAAATCGCCGGTTCGATAACGAATTAACGGCATTCCCCGCCTGGTCAGCGTCGAAAACACCACTTCACCTTCACAACCTGCCGGCAGCAACCGGCCGCTATCCGGATCGATGATCTCAAAATACAGATCGGCTTCCCGCAAGTGATAACCGCTATGCGCCGCGCACTCCACGCCACCGCCCAGCCCCATCTCTGTCATGCCATAATGATCAAATACCCGGCACTGCCAGATTTGCTCCACTTCCCTGATCAACGAATCGGCGGCATGGTCTGTGCTGAGTAAGATACTTTTCATTTTTTGCGGTCGAAATCCAACCTGAACTGAATAACGCGTCAACGCCAATACCTGAATCGGGATTCCTACCAGCGAATTCACCTTGTTGCTCTGGATTACCTGCAATGTTGCCGCCGGACTGCTGACCGGGCCATGCGGAATAGCGACAATGCCCGCACTTTCCAGCGCGCGCGCCAATAGCTCGCCAACGCTGCCGGAGCGTTCACCGGGCAATAAAATAAGAACCCTGTCCCCCGGCGCAACTAGCGTCGACATCCCTGCGCGGAAAAAATCGATGGTCAGCGCTTGATCGTCCTCGGTAAACCAGATTCGCTTCGGCTCGCCTGACGTTCCGGATGTATTCAAGGTTACGACCCGACTGATGTTGCTTTGCGACACGCACAGCATCTGTTGGCCTGCTTGGCGCAAATCTTCGGCAGTAGTGAATGGCAGCGCGGCAATATCGGCCAGCGACTCTACCGATCGACCTGCCAAAAGTCCCAGGCGATTGCGATAAAAAACGCTGCTAGAGGTTACCAGTCGAAGTGTTTCCTGAAACCGGTGCAGCTGATATTCTGCCAGCGCTTCGCGATTCAGACAGCCCTGCCCCTGGCCAATTTTTTGCGCAGTCCAATAATCCAGCGGCGTTAGGGCAAACATACCGGTTTCCCTTCCTGGGTCGGTCGGTATAACGAATTGCCGTTGCGGTCGGTAATGTTATAGGCGCAAAACGGGATAACCCGCGCATCACCGGCTACGACATGAATAAAACACTCGCGCAATCTGTCCAGATCAACGGTCCACGCGTCCTGAAACGCCATCCCTGATACACAGAAGGAAAAGCGGGCCACGCGATCGAGAAATTCATCCAGACTATCGGTGTTCACGCCGCAACAACCAGCGCTCTGCGCGCTTTTCTTGGCAGTTTCCACTAACGGCGCCGTCCATTTTTTCGCCACAAATTCGCGCGCCCTACTTGCGCCGGCGGCGGCCGGCAGCGGACCGCAACAGCCCTGCGTCTCGGGTTGCCGCCACGCCTTCAGTTCTCCATCCGCCATCAGGACAAAATTTCCCTGAAACGAACAATAGGCATTTTCCGCCCGGGGCGCATGCAAGCTAGTCCTGTTTAATTTTCCATTAGTCTGTTGTTCGATGGCGCGAATCAATTCCGGAATCGTAATTCGGTCCTGATCGCTGGGTGATTGTGGGTAACGGCCAAAATAACTGACCGGCTGAAAATGGACGCCGCGCACTGTCGGACTCTGTTCCAGCGCAAACCGGATGATCTCGCCAATATTGCCGTCGTTCACTCCCGGAATCACCGTCACAACCAAAATAACGCCCAATTCCAGTTCGGCGCAGCGGTTGATCGCCTGCACTTTTTCCGCCAATAATGCTCTGCCGCGGATAACTTCATAGATAGAATCGTTAGTACCGTCAAACTGCAGAAACACACAGGACAACCCCGCATTTTTCAGCTGGCGGGAAAATCCAGGATCGTTTGCCAGTCGCAATCCGTTCGTATTCAGCTGAATAAACGTAAAGCCCAGCGAACGCCCCAGAGCGATGATCTGCGGTAAATCGTCCCGCATTGTCGGCTCGCCGCCGGAAAGCTGAATGTTAAAAGGACCACCGGAACGCATCAATTTTTCATACCAACCGGCAATTTCTTGCATAGATGGCTCTGCCCCCGCCCCGCCTGACTGGGCGAAACAAACCGGGCACTGCAGATTACAGCGCCCGGTTACTTCCAACAATACACAACAGGTATGTTGTCGATGTTCCGGGCATAATCCGCAGTCAAACGGACAGCCTTTTTCTACCGGCGTATCACACACCGGCGGCCGCGATGGCAATTTCTCCGTGGCCCAGGACAAATAAGCTGGATTGTTGCCGCGCCAAATAATTACACGAAACAGACCATGCTCGTTACAGGTCTTTTCCAGATATACATCGTCGCCATAGGCCACTCTGAATGCCGGAATCCGCTTCAGACACTCCGGGCACAAACTCTCCGTCCGACCCAGAATCTCGCCTGCATTTCCTTGCATCGTTGCTGTTCTCCTTTTTGTCATACCCCGGTTGGCGCCAGACTCGCCAATGGTTGGCCGAGCCTCTGTTCAACGGCAACAGCAATTGTTTTTGCTGTTGAAAACCGCCGTTCAATCGCCAGGTTCTGGGGATATTTTAGCCTGGCCGCCGCAAAACGATCTTCCAATGAAGCATATTGATCCTGTCGGGTCAGCTTATCTGCCAGATACAGGACTGCCGTTTCATTAATCGGACTGGTCGCAGAAAACTCCAAATCCATATGCTGCGAAATACTTTCAGCCACCCTGCCATAGCCCATACTTTTTAATATTTTGCTACCATAACGGGCATGATTGTGTTTATTTTTAGCCATATCATGCAACAACCCCGCCGATTCAACCCAGCGAACATTCAGGCTCAAGCCGGATCTATTCAGCGCCAGCGCGATATTTCCCGCCAAAGCAGCTACCCTTTTTCCATGCCTAATTACAGCTGCCGGGGTTTGTAGCCGCAAAAATATTGCTTCACATTCTGCCCAACCGGGAACTCCATCATTATCAAACCGTTCGCAAATTTGCTGATAATCCTCAGGCGTATCCATATCCATCAGCACACCTTCATCCATCACCGCAACATCCCTGGCTGATTCTTCTTGCTCCGCCAGCAGTCCCTGCAAGCCATCCAAGCGATTTTGCGCCAATATTTGCGGAATCAAACGCGCCGACACCCGTGGGGGATGTCCCCTTTCTTGCTGAAAAACCGGATATGTCACATCGGCTTGATATCGGATGAAGTCACGACCTAACAATCGGATACTGTGCGGTTTGACTAGTGGAACATCCACCGGCAAGAGAAAAAATGCAGCAACATCGCTCGGCAATGCATGAACACCAGCTTGAACGGAACTATACATCCCTTCCGTATATCGTTCATTCCTTACAAAGCACAGCCGCTGACGTTCTGCCAACGAAATCAGGTCCTGCGCCCGATAACCCGCCACAACAAAGATATCTGCGATCTGCACGCGCCGCACCGTATCCAGCACGTGTTCGATCACCGTCGTCTCGCCAAGCGGCAAGAGCGGCTTAAACTGCTTCATACGGGAGGAGCAGCCGGCTGCCAGTATAATTGCCGCCAGCCTAGGTTTTAACGACATTTTTCCTGCGCCGCCCGCAGCTTGATCAGTTCACCGACAATACTCACCGCTAGCTCCGCCGGAGTTTCCGCCCCGATATCTAGCCCTATCGGCGAATACACCCGGTCGATCTCTTGTTGACTAACCCCTTCTTCACGCAGCGCCTGATAGATTTTATCCCGTTTGCGCCGGCTGCCGATCATGCCGATATAACCCGCCTGCGTCCGCAGAGCCCGGGCTAACACCTTTTTATCGTGCATATGCCCTCGGGTGAGAATGACGATATAGCTGCCCGCATCAATCGTTACTCCACGCCAGTTGTCAAAAGAATCAAGCACCACGACCTCTGTTTTCCCGGTAAAACGGCTCTGGCAGGCATACTCCGGTCGGTCATCCAACACAATCGTCTGAAAACCGACATTTTCGCACAGCGGAACCACTTGCTGGGACACATGGCCGGCGCCAAAAACAACGACACTGTAGCCAGGGCGGACAGCCTCAATCAAAAAACGCTGATTCCCCGCTGTTGCCGTATACAATTGCAACCCGGTTGTTTCCTGGGTCCACTGCCTGACTGTTTCCTGCGGCAAGTCCAGCAAGCCGGCAATCGACAAATCTGCGTCGATCAAGGCAAACTGCCGTTCCATCTGGATTTCTGCAGCGCTAATCTCGGTAACCAGCCAAGCTTTTTCGCGGCGCGACAACACGTCAACCGCCGCCCGACATACTTCGCCGTCCTTTGTATTTGCGGCTGACAAAAAATGCAACCAAACTTCGCCGCTGCCACCGCAAATCATATCCATGCCGGCAACATC
>JBGSKE010000015.1:0-8770 GCA_041741355.1 Negativicutes bacterium
TCGATGAAGCTGGCGAACGGATTCACTTGACCATTGCCGACTACGACCGGGAAAAAGGAACGATCCAGTTGATTTTCCAGGAAGTCGGCGACACGACCAAACAGATGGGCAAGTTAAAAACCGGAGATTGTTTGCTGGATGTAGCAGGACCATTGGGGAAAGCAACCGAAGTCGAAAATTTCGGCACGGTGGTTTGTATCGGCGGCGGCATCGGTGTAGCGCCGGTCTATCCCATCGCCCGTGCATATAAAAATGCCGGCAACCGTGTGATCTCGATCATTGGCGCCCGAAATGCGGAGCTGTTGATTATGGAAAAAGAAATGCGTTCGGTCAGTGACGAACTGTTCATTACTACTGATGATGGTTCGGCGGGTCGCAAGGGTCTGGTCGTCGATCCACTGAAAGATATGATTGCCGCCGGTGAAAAAATCGCCCGAGTCATGGCCATCGGACCGATGGTGATGATGCGCGGCGTGGCGGAAGTGACCCGTCCGCATGGCATTCATACTCTGGTCAGTCTGAACCCGATCATGGTCGACGGCACCGGGATGTGCGGCGGCTGTCGTTGCAGCGTTGGCGGTGAAACTAAGTTTGCCTGCGTGGACGGTCCCGAGTTTGACGGACATCTGGTTGATTTCAACGGCTTGATGTCGCGGGCCCGGATGTATCATACGCAGGAGCGTCAATGCAAGGGGGACGGATCATGTCACAAGTAAAGCATAAAATGCCGGAGCAGGACCCACAGGTCCGGCGGCATAATTTTAATGAAGTTGCTTTGGGCTATGACGCCGAGACCGCGAAGGCCGAAGCGGCGCGCTGCCTGCAATGCAAACATGCTCCCTGCCGCAAAGGCTGCCCGGTCGAGATCGATATCCCGGCATTTATTCAGAAAGTCAAAGACGGCGATTTTGTCTCCGCCAACACGATCATCCGCGATTATAACAATTTGCCGGCGGTTTGCGGTCGGGTCTGTCCGCAGGAAGATCAATGCGAAAAACTCTGTATTCGTGGTATCAAAGGTGAACCAGTCGGCATTGGCCGTCTGGAACGGTTTGTTGCTGACTTTTCACTCGGCGGCACCTGTCCGCTGCCGCCGCCGCCGCCTGAAGTAAAAATCGGCAAGGTGGCAGTCATTGGCGGTGGTCCTGCCAGTTTGACGGTGGCCGGCGATCTGGCCCGCATGGGCTATCAGATTACGCTGTTCGAAGCGCTGCACACGGCTGGCGGTGTCCTGATGTACGGAATACCTGAGTTCCGACTGCCGAAGGATATCGTCAAATGTGAAATCGAAACCCTTAAATACCTCGGGGTCGAGATCGTCGTCAATGCAGTGATCGGCAAAACGTTTACTGTTGATGAATTGATGCAGGAAGAAGGCTATGATGCCGTATTCATCGGCACTGGCGCCGGATTGCCGCACTTCATGAAGATGCCGGGCGAAAACCTTAACGGTGTGTATTCGGCCAACGAGTTTCTGACCCGGGTCAATCTGATGAAAGCCTACAAATTCCCCGAAACTGCCACACCGGTACAAATCGGCCGTAATGTCGCAGTGGTGGGCGGCGGCAATGTGGCGATGGACTCGGCGCGTACCGCCTTGCGGTTGGGCGCGGAAAACGTGTATATCGTCTATCGCCGTTCGCGGGATGAAATGCCGGCCCGGGCCGAAGAAGTCGAGCATGCGCACGAAGAAGGCCTGATTTTCCAGCTGCTGACCAACCCGGTTCAGGTGGTCGGCGATGACAATGGCTGGGTCAAAGGACTGGAATGCGTCCAGATGGAACTGGGCGAACCGGATGCGTCCGGCCGTCGTCGTCCGGTGGAAAAAGCGAATTCGAATTTCGTACTGGATGTGGAGACGGTGGTCATTGCCATCGGCCAGGGACCGAATCCGTTGATTCAGGATACTACGCCGGGAATGGACACGAACAAGCATGGCAATATCGTGGCCGATGATGATGGCAAAACCACTAAAGAAGGCGTGTTTGCCGGTGGTGATATCGTGACCGGCGCTGCCACGGTTATTTTGGCGATGGGGGCAGGCAAGAAAGCCGCTGCCTCGATCCATGCCTACGTGCAGCAAAAGAAACAGGGCTAGGAATTATTTGGTGTTTATAGGCGCAACTTGCTAATCATTGGTTTCATAAGGCAACTCTGAATAATTCCGAGCATTGTTGTTTTTCACCTAAATTCGTATCGTCATGCAGCAACTCCCTAACGGACTAAAATGCTCCAGTCTTCGTACAGCCTGTAAGACTACTTCATGTCCAACAGGCTGTAACTCGACATTACTCGACTAAGCTTCATTCATCGCTATGCTCTTTTGAAGCAAGTCTCTTATTATCCGTCGCATTAGTCCTAAAATCAACTTCCATGTTGATTTTTTCGTAAAGTATCGCTGCATTGACGACGAATTATATGGTTCAAATCAAATATGCTCTTCATTATTCGAGTTGCCTTATGCGTTCATCATTAAATCATTGGTTTCCTAAAGAGCAAGGAGCCGCTGAAATAACGGAGATTGTATTGGATTGGAGTCGTAGCATTCGCCGACGAAGTGACGCAGTTTTGCCTGGTCAAATCAACAGGGATGATGATTTGAGGCCAGAAGCGATGGACGCGGAGCATTTTCTGGCCGACCGGCAAAATCAGGCGCAAGTCGTTGCGAATCAAGACAACAATCACAGCAATCGACTTATTCAGCGGCTCTCTGCGACTCTCTAAAATTAATAGAAACCCTGTCGGATATGATCGTTGTATCTGGCAGGGTTTCTGTCGTTTTATCGATATTGGTGGTTCTGGGAGAACTTTTGCCGAATAATCGCGAAAAAGACGGCAATTCGACAAGGAGTTTTTCGAGCCATCGCGAATCTATAAAGTAAATATCCATTTAAGGTGGACATAGAATAGGGGAGAATGCGAGTGTTTCAACAGGCAGATCGATTAAAAGGACTCACTTCGGCGATTTTCACGCAAGTCGATACCATGCGCAAACAGGCAATCGCGCGAGGCCAAGATGTCATCACCCTCAGTCTGGGCAGCCCGGACCTCGCTCCGGCGCCGCACATCGTGGCAGCAATGAAACAGGCGCTCGATCAGGATTCGAGCTATGGTTATACCCTGTCCAAGGGGACGCCGGACTTTGTGAATGCGGTGACCGGCTGGTATGCCCGTAAATTTAACGTGAAACTGGACCCGGCGACGGAGGTTCATTCGCTGATGGGTTCGCAGGATGGGCTGGCCCATATCGGTTTGTGTTTGGTCAATCCCGGCGATGTGGTGCTGGTACCCGATCCGGGCTATCCGATTTTCTTTGCCGGGCCGCTGGTCGCCGGCGCAGAAATCGTCACGATGCCGCTGAAACCGGAAAATGCTTATTTGCCGGACTTGGATGCGATTTCGCCGGAAGTGCTGCAGCGGACCAAGATTATGATCCTCAACTACCCGAATAATCCGCTGGCAGCGACCGCGCCGCGCGATTTTTTTGTCAAGGTTGTCGAGTTAGCCAAGAAATACAGCTTTCTGGTCATTCATGATTTTGCCTATAGTGAGCTGGTGTTTGACGGCTACCGCCCCGACAGTTTCCTGTCGATTCCCGGCGCGAAAGATGTCGCCATCGAGTTTCATTCGCTGTCCAAAACTTATAGCATGGCTGGTTGCCGCGTGGCTTTCGTTGTCGGTAACGCCGAGGTCATTGCGCTGCTTGGTCGGCTGAAGTCTAACTTTGACTACGGGATCTTTCATGCGATACAACAGGGCGCGATTGCCGCAATGAACGGTCCGGACGACTGTATTGCCGAAACGGCGCTGCGTTATCAACGTCGCCGTGATATTTTGGTCGATGGGTTTGCCCGGTTTGGCTGGAAAGTGGAGCGGCCCAAAGGCTCGATGTATCTGTGGGCGCCGGTTCCGACCAAACAAAACTCGTTCGAGTTTGTTGCCGATTTGCTGACCCATACTGGTGTTGCAGTAGTACCCGGCATCGGATTCGGTGAGTGCGGCGAAGGCTATATCCGAATCGCTCTGGTTCAATCGGAAGCCCGGTTGGCGGAAGTTGCCGACCGCGTGGAAAAATGGCTGGCCAAATAAGTTCACAACAAAGCAAATAGGAGGGTTTAATTTGCGCGCGTTGAACTTTTATTCATCAACCTATCATAGTCAGTTGATTTGCCGTCGTAAAACCTGTACCATTCGTATGGGCGATAAAACCGACAAGTATCAGGAAGGTGACATCGTTTGGGTTACGGTCGGCAAAAAATTCGCGCCGAAAAAGAAAATCTATACGGGGATGATCGACCGGGTACTGGTCAAGAACATTTCCGAACTGACGCAGGATGACCTGAAAGGTGAGAACCCGGATATTGGCAATGTCACCGATGTCATCGAATTTCTCCAGTCGATTTATAACAAAAAGATCCAGTGTACAGATACCGTATCGGTCGTTTATTTTTCGGAAATCATCGAATGATGAACGAATATATTTAAAGTGGAGGGGTTTATAAAGTGTCAGTAACAATGCAAGAACCATGTATTCCAGTTGGTGTTTCCGGTCGCCACGTCCATCTGAGTCGAGAGCACCTTGATGCCTTGTTCGGCGCAGGCTATGAGCTGAAAAAAATGAAGGATTTGTCACAGCCAGGCCAATATGCATCCGAAGAAACAGTGGACATCATGACGACCAAAGGCGCGTTTACCCGCGTGCGTATTTTGGGACCGGTTCGCAAGGACACGCAAATAGAACTGTCTTTGTCGGATTCCGTGAAACTGGGAATCAATCCGCCGATTCGCGATTCCGGCAATGTCGCTGGTTCGCCCGGAGTAGTCATGGTAGGGCCGAATGGCACGATCACTTTGGATCAAGGCGTGATTGTCGCGTTGCGGCATATTCACATGACACCGGCCGATGCTGAACGGTTTGGCGTAAAAGACAAAGATATCGTCAATGTGGAATGCTGTGGCGAACGGGCGATGACGATGGGCCAGGTATTGGTCCGGGTCAACGAACAATTTGCGTTGGAAATGCATGTCGATACCGATGAAGGTAACGCTGCCTGCCTGAAAACCGGACAAAAAGTGCGTATCGCTTAAGTATACAATATAATCTTCGATTATTTTTGGTGAAGCAACAGGATTTTGCTAAATCTAGTCGAAGATTTATTTATACGGTAAATAAGAAACGCTGTTCAGTCATCCTGAACAATATGAGGTTTTGTGTAGCATGGATAGTGAAACCGGCAAAAAACAATTTCTCTACACAGTCGCCTCGGTGGATCGGGCGATTGAACTGTTGTTCGTTTTGGAATCTGCCGCACGCGATATGGGAATCACGGAGTTAAGCAAAATACTGGGCGTGCAGAAAAGCACCGTGCACAACTTGGTGCAAACGCTGATGGCGCGTGATTTTGTCCGGCAAACGGATTCGGGCCGCTTTACGTTGGGGTTCCGGTTGGTACGACTTGGTGCAGCCGCTGCTGACCGACTGGACTTGCGGCGACTGGCCGATCCGATATTGCGCGAATTGGCGGCAGAGTCTAACGAGTATGTCTTGCTGGCCGTTTTGCATCGCAATGAAGTGACGATTGTGGACAGTGTGGCGCCGCAACGCTCGACGTTTCTGGTTCCCCGGATCGATTTTTCGCACACTTTCCATTGCACAGCCTTGGGCAAAATCTTTTTGGCCTATTTGCCGGATGCACGGCGCCAGGAGATTTTGCAAAACCCGCTGGCCCATTTTACGCCGTATACATTGATCGAAGAACCGGCGATTTTAGCCGAAATTGATAAAATCCGCCGGCAGGGTTACGCAGTGTCCTGCAATGAAACCATCGAGGGAGTGACTTGCCTGGGCGCGCCCATCTTCAATGCTCACGGCAAACTTGAGGCAGCTGTTTCCATTTCCACTGCGTCGGCGCAACTCAGCGCAGAAAACTACCAACCCATGGCGGATATCCTGAAAGAAAAAGCGGCTGCCATTTCCAAGCAAATCGGGTTTTAGGCCTGCGAATGCAGGCTGATTGAAAATCAAAGCAAAGGAGGCGAAACGAATGCCGAAACCGGTCTTCAACGAGGAACGTTGCAAAGGGTGTGAACTGTGCACCATCGTCTGTCCGAAAAAAATCATTGTTATGGCTAACCACTTTAACAGTAAGGGCTACCGACCCTCATCCTGCTCGGATGAGTCGCAGTGTATTGGCTGCGCTCTATGTGCCAAAACCTGTCCTGACGTTGCAATCGAAATCTGGAAATAAGGAGTGAGTGTTTTGTCGGAAAAAATCCTGATGAAGGGCAATGAAGCAATCGGCGAAGCAGCGGTAGTGGCCGGCTGTCGGCACTATTTCGGTTACCCGATTACTCCGCAAAGTGAACTGATCGAATACATGGCCAAACGTCTGCCACAGGTCAATGGAGTGTTTTTGCAGGCGGAAAGTGAAATCGCGGCAATCAATATGGTTTACGGTGCTGCTTCGGCTGGCTGTCGGGTCATGACCTCGTCGTCCAGCCCGGGGATTAGCCTGAAACAAGAAGGGATTTCTTATATTGCCGGTTCCCAGCTTCCCTGCGTTATCGTCAACGTGCAGCGGGGCGGCCCGGGCCTGGGCAGCATACAGCCGGGACAGGCCGACTATTTCCAGGCAACCAAAGGCGGCGGCCATGGCGACTATCGCAATATCGTACTGGCGCCAAACTCGGTCCAGGAAATGGCTGATATTACAATTGAAGCGTTTGATTTAGCCGATAAATGGCGTAATGCCGTGATGATCCTCGGCGACGGCGCTTTGGGCCAAATGATGGAGCCGGTGGAATTCAAGGAAAGCAGCAGCAAACCGGTGGAAAAGCCGTGGGCAGCGACCGGACGTCGCGGCCGGGCCAAGCCGAATATCGTTAATTCGCTATTCTTGCAACCAGACCTGATGGAAAAACACAATCATGTGTTGCAGGACAAATACGCCAAGATTCAGGCGGCGGAAACCCGCTGGGAAGCATTGAACACGGAGGATGCTGAGGTGGTGGTGGTTGCCTATGGCATCACTTCGCGGATTGCGATGACCGCAATCAATAAAGCGCGGGCTAATGGCATTAAAGTTGGTTTGCTCAGGCCGATATCTCTCTGGCCGTTCCCGACCGAGCCGCTGGCAGAGCTGGCGAAAACGGCGAAATCATTCGTCGTGTTTGAAATGAGCGCCGGCCAAATGGTTGAAGATGTAAAACTGGCTGTCAATGGCTCAAAACCGGTGTATTTTCATGGCCGCACCGGCGGAATGCTGCCGACGCCCAAAGAGCTTTATGAACAAATCATGTCCGTTGCGAACGGCAAAGGAGGGAAATAACATGGCGGAAAGAACCTTCGGTCGTCCTGAAGCATTAACGGATGTGTCGACTCATTACTGTCCCGGTTGCCACCATGGCATTATCCATCGCCTGGTTGCCGAAGTGATTGATGAACTGAAAGTAATTGACCGTACGGTGGGAATCGCATCGGTCGGCTGCTCGGCGCTGGCCTATGATTATTTCAATGTGGATATGGTCCAGGCGCCGCACGGCAGAGCACCGGCGGTTGCTACTGGAGTCAAGCGGGTTCATCCGGACGGTGTTGTCTTTACTTACCAAGGCGACGGCGACATTGCGGCGATCGGCACTGCCGAAATTGTTCATGCGGCGGCCCGCGGCGAACGGATTACCACTATTTTTGTCAATAATGCCATCTACGGCATGACTGGCGGCCAAATGGCGCCGACAAGCTTGGTCAATCAGGTTACGACAACTTCGCCGTACGGACGCAAACTGGAGTCGGCGGGGATGCCGATCCGGCTCAGCGAGATGTTGGCGACGCTGGATGGCGCCAAATATCTGGCCCGGGTTGCCGTCAATAATCCTGCCAATATGGCCAAAGCCAAAGCAGCGATCAAAAAAGCGTTTGAAATTCAAATCGCCGGACTGGGTTTCAGTATGGTTGAAGTTTTATCGACTTGTCCCACCAACTGGGGGATGACGGCGATCGAATCCGGGGTTTGGATGGAAAAGAATATGATGCCGTATTATCCGCTGGGAACCTTCCGTTCCGGTGAGGAGGTGGCAAAATGAATCAGGAAATGATTTTTGCCGGCTTTGGTGGTCAAGGCGTAATGTTGATGGGACAAATTCTGGCCTATGCCGGCATGATGGAAGGGCAGCAGGTTTCCTGGTTTCCCGCCTATGGACCGGAAATGCGTGGCGGCACCGCCAACTGCTCGGTCATTATTGGCGATGAACCAGTCGGAACGCCAATTGTTACCGATCCGGCAGTGGTTGTCGCCATGAACCTACCTTCGCTGGATAAATTTGAACCGCATCTTGCAGCAGGCGGAACGTTGTTGATCAACAGCTCGTTGATTGAACGAGCGGCGCAGCGGACCGATGTTAAAGTTCTGCTGGTTCCTTGTAACGACATCGCCAAAGAACTCGGCAATCCCAAAGTGGCCAATATGGTCATGGTTGGTGCGATTGTTGCTGCCAGCGGAGTCGTGAAAATCGAATCCGTCTTGCAGGTTTTGGCGAAAAAAATCTTCAAGAATAAACCGGAAGTAATGAAACTGAATGAGCAAGCCATTCGTCGTGGTATGGCCTGCATCAGCTAACAAAAATCAAGAACAGGAAAGAAGGGCTGGAGTGAGATCCGGTCCTTCTTTTTGCGATTATAAGCAGGAAAATACTGCATATATAGCGAAACAATCGTGTGAGAGGCAGGCGAATTAAATGACATTTGATTTTCACACACATTCTTTTTTCAGTG
>JBGSKE010000016.1:0-6552 GCA_041741355.1 Negativicutes bacterium
GCAGGCGGCGACGACGGAAATGGCTAGAAAATATTCAGTCGGATCAACAACGCTGAATAAAGTTGTAATCACCATCAACGACCAGGAAATTACGCTCGAGGGCCGACAGACAGTCGAAGAACTCTCAGCGCTGGCAAAACGGTTGAAGCCTTAGTTTCATGCTGCTTGTGTCGCTCTCCATTATAGGTCCATCAGTTTTTTCATCACCGATGTCACCTTGTTTTCCGGCTGCTTTTCCATATGTCCGTTTAGTACAAACTCATCCTTGTTTTGGTATCCATGCATGACGACAGTATAACGGTTGTAAGACGGGCCAAATACGGACTGTCCGGGGGAAAACAGGTTGACAGTGAACCGGGCTGACAACGGATAGGAGCGCAGATTGCAATAGCCGGTGAAGTAGAAACTGGAAGTCCCGCCAGCAAAATTATGTTCATCGATTACCGCTACGCCGGTTCCCAAACTACGGTCATTCGCTGTGACGTTGATGCTCCAGAGCTGTTTGCCAACAAAATTTTCTTTGATACAGCCGAATTGACGTTCGACCCTTAAGAGCAAATTGTCATCCTGAAACGGCTTAACCAGAAAATCCTTGGCGCCAAGCTGGATAGTTTCGGCGATTGTTTCGGTATTATGATTTGCTGACACAATGATTACCGGCGGCCAGGGATTGTTGTCGTATTGTTGCATTCGAGCCAAAAAATCAAGCCCGCTCATCCCCTGCAAGTGGATATCCATCAGGATCAGGCCGATATCTGTGTAGTTCCAGAGTGAATAGAAATAATCCTCGGCATTATCAAGCTCCAATACGGAATAGCCCGCCTTTTCCAGCGGCAGCTTAAGCTGTAGACGATTCAGTCCTGAATGATCGATAACCAGAATCTTTTTCGATCCAGCAGGCGACAAGGAACTTCCTCCCCTCAACGGTAACCCCGCCAGGTATTAAAGTACAGCCAGCTTGTCGATAAATATCGGCGCTGGCGGCAAATGCGGCAGACTCCACCACGGTTCATGCGCGGCCAACTCCGGTTCACTAAAGGTGCCAGTCGCCACACTGATCGTGTAGGCGCCGATCATTTTGCCGCAGCGGATATCGTTGGGTGTGTCGCCAATAACAAACAGTCGCGCCGATCCACCCTCAAGCCTGTTCTGAACTTTCAGCAGCGCCCGGTTTGCCACATCATCCCGGTTTGGCGAGTCTTCGCAAAAGGCGCTGTAGGCAAAATCAAAAAACCCTTCCAGACCAAACTTGCGCATTTTCATTTCGGCGCCTTTACGGCTATTGCCAGTCAGTAGCACCGATAGGGCGCCATTTTCTTGCAATGCAGCCAAAATCTCCCGCACCGCCGGCATTACTTTGCCTTCGCGCTGTGCCAGATGTTCCAGCAATAGTTCTTCATAACGCCCGGTCAGGTTTTTCACTTCCTGGTGCGAAGCCGGCCTGGCCGCGATCGCTTCGATAATCTGCCTGGCGATGGAGTAGTCGGTCATGCCGGCGGAATGAATCTGACGAAAATCTACCGGACTGTCCCACAGTTCGCGCACAGCTTGCTCAAAAGCATACAGTCCGGCTTTGTCCGTGCGAATCAGCGTTCCATCAATGTCCCAGAAAAAGATATCCATCGCCAAGCGCCTCTAGTGTTTCTTCTCGAAGGGATGGATTACTTTCCAGTCGTTCTTCATGTCGACAACGGTCCAGCCATGCGCCTTCGCTGCATCAAGCGCCTTATCCAGCTTCCCTTCGCTGGATTTTCGATCATAGGCCCATTCCCGCACTGCATCGGTATGGTGAACCAGTAGCGCAAACCGCAGGCCGTTGCCGGCAGTCGTCCACTGCAGCATCGGCAAATCACCGTCGGAGTTGCCGAAAGAGGCGATAGGCCGTCGCCCGATTACTTGCTCAATGCTGATTGGTTTTCCGTCCCCGTCAGTCACCGAACTGAACTCCGGCAGTTGCATGATGACCGGCGCACCATCTTTCAACGTAAACTTTTTCTTAAAGCTGCTGCCGATGACCTGTTCAGGGGCAAACCCATAGGTTTTTTCGGCCCAGGGACGGACAAATTCCTGATTGGAACCAGTTACCATATAGGTTTTGAACCCATGCTCGCGCAAATAAGCCAGCAGCTCCAACATCGGTTGATAGACCATCTCCGTGTATAGTCGGCCCGTTTGCGGGTGTCTTGCCTGGGCCAACCATGTTTTGACGATTTGGCTAAACTCTTCGGTTGTATAATTGCCATGCGAGGCCAGTACGAGCTCGATCCAGGCGTCAAAGCTGAGTGCATCCAGCGCCGCCTTGTCGTTTTCCAAAACAGCTTTGTAAGGCATTTTTGCTTTCCACTCCGGATGCTGCGGCGCCAGCGCCCGAATCCTGTCATAGGTGAAAACATCCTGAACATACGTCGGTTTCTCGGCCCACAACGTCCCATCATTATCAAAGGTGGCAATCCTGTCTGCCGGTGGCAGATAATGCGGCGAACCGATCGTGGTCACTTTGTCGACGAAGCTGATAATCGCCTGTTTGGTTACGGTATCATTCCATGACGGCAACGGAGTCGCGGCATAAGCCGTGTTAACAAACAACACTAAAAACAGCAGGCTCTTCAGCACTATGTTCTTCATCAGGAACCTCCTTGCTAGGCTTATGTTTTAAAATTTGTAGCCGATTATAAACTGGGCGTAGTCGCCATGCATTCGTTTGCTTTGGTCGACGTCCCGCAACCATTTGGCAATCACGCTAAGATTTCCTTTGCCAAATTTAGGCATCCAGAGAATTGCCGGTCCAAAGCCCAGCGACTGACCCTGAAAGTTCCCCAGAATAGCGCCGCTGCCGCTGTCGCCCGTCAACTGGCTGTAGTAATACCCGTGCAGCCCTACGGCAAAATTCGGTTTGAGAAACTGGTTCAAGGCAAAATCAACATGAAACTCGTTGCCGGACTGAAAATTTGTCGCATTATATTTAGAATTAAATAAAACTCCCGGCATAATCGAAATTTCGGTGCCGGTTTTCACGTTCAGCCAGGTAATCGCCAGCGAAGTATCAAAGCCCCAGTAATTGCGGCTGAGGTTCGCCAAGTTCCCTTTCGTGTAACCACCAGTCGGCATGAACACCGACTGGACCAATTTATAGTGAAATTTCCCTTTATGCCAGTGTAAAGCAGCCGACACCATGGAGTCACCGATACCGGTGGCAGACTGGGATAGATCGCGGCTACCGATCGAGCTATCAGCGCCAACGCTGACGTCGACCGTTCCTACCGGAGCTCCCGCCCCTAGCTGCAATCGTCCACCCAGAACCGGTTTCTTGAAAGTATAAAATCCAGCCAGGTAATTATAGACGGCCGTCGATTCCAGGTTAATGTCTACGTGCCCGCGGAGCACGGCTCTTTCTGCACTGCCCCGATAATATATCAATTTGTTAGCCATCATAAAACCGGGCTCCGGCGCCACGCCGACGCCAAAAGTCGCCGATCCGCCAGGGAAGTAATAACTGGCCCCGCCTTCAGTCGCCAGTGCAGTTTGCGGCCCCATAGCCAGAAAAACCATTAAAACGAGAATAACTAAACACGTCCGGCGCAGCAAAATCATTGTCACGTCTCCTATTCCGATTAATTTGCAATCTGGGCTGCCAATTATTTTACCGGCGTGCCGACATTCTTCAATTTGCCCTGCATTTGCGGGCTCAATTGCACCACCAGTTCGGCATTGTAAGAACCTGTGGGCAAAAACGGCAGATCGTTTTTGAAAATCTGCTGGGCGGCCACGGCATTAGTGCGGGATTTTGCCGCCAGCGAACCTTCGCTGACAATCGGATCCACATTGGTTGCCAAGATGGATACCGTCGCGTCGTTATTGCGGACAAGTTCAAAAATACGCAATTGTTGCGGAAAGTCGCGCAGTGATGAGGTTTCGACCTGCCAGAAACCCAGTTCCGGGCGATTGGGATCAGGCGACTTGAATGCGGTGACGGTGTTGATGTGCCGATGGCCGGCGGCCCAGAGAATGAAATTCGGATACTCCTGAAGCTTGGCAATCAATTGCGATTCGGTGACCGGGGCGAGTTCATGCCAGCCCATCATCGACGGGAACGGCTCAACGCCAATCGGAATGTGTGCCGCGATAATCATCAGCTTTCCCTCGGCCTGACCCAGTTCCAGTTCCTGTACCAGCCAGTCATAACGCTGCTGATCCAGTGAACCGTGGCCGTAGCCGAGCGAGTTCGGATTATTCACATCATCGTTGCGTTGGGTGTCGTCCAGCACGATCACCTTGAGCGGCAGATTTGACTTCGGTTCAAAACTGTAGCAGGCAAAATCATTGTCGATATTGGCCTGCGAAAATCCATGCCCAAACGGCCTGCTTGAAGTTTTAAAGAATTCATTCATCCATTCTTGACGATACAACGAACGGCGATCAGGATCTGCGGCGCGCACTTTCGGCGGTGCGGCAAAGTCTTTTTCGGGACCGACGCCGATCAAGTCGCCATAGGGAGTCCCGCCATCGATCGCCCCCATGTAGAAGCCCCGGCTATCAATTCCTTTGACATCGGTAAATACATCGCCCAGATTGATGATCTGATCGCCGATCAGGGTTTTGCGGCTATACTCGTTAGGTGGCAGGAAACCGATGAAGAAATGGTCGTGGTTGCCCATTGTCTGATACCAGGGGATCGATTTATCCAGCCCAGCCGCCTGGTATGGTTTTTGAAAATCAATCGTGTCTGCGCCGGCGTGATTGCCGGAACTTGGCTCAATCCGCTTGCCGTCGAGCACATCGATGTACCAGCGCAGTTCATTGTATTGCGTATTGTTGCAGGTATCGCCGAGTGAAAGGCCGAAATCGATCGGCATTTCTTTGTGCAGTTCATTGACGGTCCGAATCGCGGCGTCCAGCACATGTGTCGTATACAGCATTACGCCGGAATAGGCGGACGAAACCCCGCCCCGGTAACCGTACAAAATCGCCTGGGCCGGTGTTTCCTTGTCGGAGATATGGATATCGGTGATCGTAAAAAAACGTAGCAGATTAGCGACCGGAGCCGCTTTGGCAGCGCTGTAACCGGCCGGCATCAAATCAAGCCGTTTCTGATGGGCAATCCCCTCGCCGGATTGCCATTTCCCATAGCCGTACTGTGCATACTTGGCGATTTCAGGCGGCAGCAGTTTGGGCGCATTAGCAGGCACCGCTACGGGCAGCACTGTACTGGCAATGGTCGTGCGCGCCCTGGCGGCAGCCGCCGCACAACGGCTAAGCCATTTTTTCGGCAGCGTTCCGCTGGCAACCAGCGCCGCGCCAGATAGACCTGTCTTCAGAAAAGTACGTCGTGTTAGTTTCATCGTCGTTATTTCCCCTTCAAAAATATATTTGCCCGAGTGGCGGCATTGTCCCTGAGATTGAAGTAGTAAAACAGATAGTCGTAATGATGATAAACGCCTTTAGGAAACACCTGATTGCCCGGCGACAATTTCTCCACATCCACCGTGCTGCAGATTACCACTCCTTTTACTTTATCGATTCGGGCATCGGCATAGGCTTTTTGAAAGATCATCAGCCCATCCGGTCCCATATCAATCGAGCCTAGATTATCTTCAGCCGGCGCCAGCTTTTCGCTGCGAGTCCAGCTGATTGGATTGATTACATGAGCGCCTGGCAATACCACCGGGTTCTTGCCGACCATTTGCGGCGCTTCCGTGTTGTAGGAAACGATTACCCCGGTATCATCCGGCCCCTCGGCAAATTTCAGATGCGGATTTTTCGCTAGGTATTCCGGTGTAATCGAATAACCGATCACATAGGCGGCAATCATCCGGGCATAAACCTGGGGATTCTGTTTCATATAGTCAGACAACAGATACAGCAGAATATTGGAACCCTGTGAATGTCCGGCCAGAATAAACGGACGACCCTGATTGTAATTTTTGATGTAATAATCAAAAGCTGCCAATCCATCCGTTGCCGGAATGCCGCCGACCACTTTCCCCTGTTCTGCCAACGGCAATGTTAGCGTGTAAGCTGCATCGGCCTGCCGATAAAAGGGTGCATACAAATTAGCGGTTGGCGCAAACGCCGAAGCTTGGTAGGCAAAAGCCATCTGAGAACGCTGCAACATTTCCGGATTATCTACATTACAGATGTTAGGGTCTTCCTGCGTCGCTTTTTGATATACCGTCGGGTAGAGGTAAAAAACGTCAACAGCCTTGGTTGGCACGGCAGGTCGCGACAGCCAATGCTCCGGTTTTGCATAGTCGGTGGCCGGTTCGGCCAGAACTTGACCTCCAAACAGCAAACTCAGCCAAAGCACCAGAACGATTCCCACGATTTTTTTACATTGCATTTTATTTTCCTCCTCTTCGTCACTTTTATCACTATACTGTTTAACACCTTTTTTCAGTCGTACAGAAAAATCATACCAAAAACAACCTAGTATTTATCTGTTCAAGGAAAAATAACCGGATAACGAATAAAATCAGCAATAAAAACAAAACAACCGTGATTCAGCAACTGAACCTTCGGTTGTATCAGTGGGCAAATAACACTAATAAGCCTAGC
>JBGSKE010000017.1:0-11461 GCA_041741355.1 Negativicutes bacterium
GCCCCAGTCCGTTAGCCACTTCCTCAATTTTGGCGTCCAACATGTAAAATCCGCCATGATCCAGTAAATCCTGCAGTTCTCCGACGTCTTCCATCATTTTGTCCAGTTCATCCGGCGCGGCCTCTGCCATCTTGTCGTAAATCGCCAGCATCTCTGCTTCCCAGTCGAACATCTGTTGAAACGCAGTTCGCAGGATGTCGCGAATGCTTTTTCCTTTGGCTAGCACAGCATGCTGGTCAAGATAACCGACAGTCACGCGGCTGGACCATTCCACTTTACCGGCGTCCGGCTGCAGTTGACCGGTGATGATGCTGAGGAAAGTCGACTTTCCTTCGCCGTTGGCGCCAATCAGGCCAACATGCTCGCCTTTTAACAAGCGGAACGAGGCATCTTCCAGAATTCGGCGGGCGCCAAACCCATGGGTAACATTCTCTACATTTAATACACTCATGTCTTGTTGTATCTCTCCCCGGTTATAAAAATAAGCAAGTTTGAAAATCAATCCTGCTTATTTTATCGCAAATAAAGGGGCTACGTCAAAAATCACAATCGTTTTATCAACAACACTTCATTCCCGGCCCGATTGTAAAGAACCCGATCCATCCAGGCAGCCATAATCATAATCCCGCGACCATTCTCCGCATACAATTTTTCTTCAAAGGAATTGTCGCGGCCCACTTCTTGCAAACGCTTCACCCGTGTATTGCCGTCGAAGCCCTTGCCGCCATCGGCAATCCGTATTACCAGGCTTCGGCCAAACAGATTTAACTTGACTCTGACCTGCATTGATTCTCTGACTGCATTGTTGAGTGCTTCTCCTATAGCAATACAAATTCGACCGGATTGATTGCCGCCTATCTTTTTTATCAAGTCGTGCAGTCGCCGCCTGACCCGGTTATACTCGCTGAATTTGTTGAATTTCAGTCGCAGTGGGTAGGAAGCTTCGCCGTTAATCCGGATGCAGACGGCACAGCAATCATCCCAGACCTCGGGACTTTCCGCCTGTGCGGCAAAGAATGCCGCGCTCTGTTCTAAATCCTCTACTGGCAAATCGCTACGTTCCTGCACCTGCTCAAACAATCCATCGGTCATGAAATAAAAGGTCTCGCCCGGCTGAATCGGTACGCTATGCGCAGTATACTCCGGCATGGCAGTGATGCCGATCAGCGAACCTCCCTCCCTTACCACTTTCGGCAATGCAGCCGATGCGGCCAGAAAACCATAGACGCCGGCAGTGGCAAAATTCAAAACCTGACGCGTAAAATCAAATTCAAAGTACAGCGCCGCCGCATAGGTATCATCGGTAAAATAGCGCAACACCCGCTGATTGATCCAATTCAGCTTTTCTTCCAGACCCATCGGGGAATCGAGAATTTCCTTGAAATAGGTACTGACCGCAATCCCCTGCAACGAGCTCGAAACCCCATGGCCTGATACATCAAGCACGAAGCCGGAAAATCGTTGGTGATCCTGGCTCCAGGTAAAATCGTAAAAATCACCGCTGACCATTTTGTAGGGCTTAAAGACCACCCTCAAGGACAGGTACATATCGTCAAACCGGTCAGGCAATAGCGCTTGCTGCACCGCCGCAGCCAGCCGGACATCGCCGAGAATCTGCTCCTGCAACTTTCGCTCGGCTGACAAGTCTCGACTGGTAAACATCAGCACGGTCTTGCCGCCATATTTGATTACCGACCCGACTCGTTCTATTTCGAACAAGCGTCCATCTTTCCGTCGGAACTTCCGAAGTGTGCCAACACTCTGTTCTGCGCAAAGAATTTCGGCATTGTCGCGATCAACATTGTCGCGACTGTCTGCAACGATCTGATATACCGTAAGCGAAGCAACCTCTTCCGGGGCGTAGCCGAACAATTGCAGCCAGCGTTCATTGACTTCGATGAACCGTTTTGATTCAACATCCACCAATGAGATTGCATCGGAAGACTGCTGCATCATGGCGCGGTAGCGTTCTTCGCTGTCTAGTAATTTCCCGACTGTCCGATTACGTTCTTCAACTTCAGCCTGCAATTCGGAGTTTAGATAAGTCAACGCAGTCGTCCGCACACGCACTTTGTCTTCCAGCTCCAAATTCAATTCGACCAGCTGTTTCTCCGCGCCGAGCCTACGGGCCCGATTGATCAGCAACGCAGCAACCAGTATTGATAATAAAACGATCAGCGCAAACACACCAATCAGATAACCTCGGTACTGTTCCCAGACCGTCAGTTCCCGGTACAGCACTTTACTGTTCGCTGGCAGTTTATGTTCAGCAATCCCCCAGCGTTTCAGCTGACGCCAGTCAAATTGATACTCCACATTCTGTACTTCAATGGCCCGGGACCCTAAATCCTGTCCCTGCAAACGCAACAAAGAATGCTCCGCCGCCTTGGTGCCGAGCAGCTCGGTGCTCATGACATACCCGCCGACTCCCCCCTGTCCCATAAAGACAGAATACATCACATACACGGGAACTTTTGCCGCCTTGCTGAACGACTGGACTTCCCGGGCTGGAACAAAGACATCGCCTGCAGCATCTTTGAAAACATAGATATAGAGCACAGCGGCTTGTGTGTCGAGTGACGCAACCTGCTCAAGCATCTGCGGCAACGAAAGTGTATCCAAATAAACAAATTTAACCGGCGACACCAAATCAGCCACATCTCGGCGAAAAGCCGTTCCGGTTCTTTGCTCGCGTTCCGAACTGCCTAAAACAACATAGATTGTTTTGACTGTCGGTTGCACATCCAAAATCAGTTGGACAGTCTCTTTGGCGCGAAAAGTTCCTGCCACGCCTACGAATCCTGCCGGCAAGGTTTGCCCGGTAACGCCGCCGACTTCATCGACGCCCAGGACAAATTCGGCGCGGGGAAACATTTTTCGCCCGTGTCGCAAAGCAAAATCCGCTGCTGGACCCAGGTGAGTCACCACAACGTCTGGTTGATTTTTCGAATATTTCTGTCGCAAATACTGTGCCAAATGCTCAGAATAAGCCGGTTCGGCGGAATATTTGGTCAGTTCCAGGTATTCATAAGAATAGGTTGTCCGGGCCGATAAATCTTCGGCCATTTTCTTTTTGAATCCGGCTTCAAACTGCGAATGGGCCGGAAACTCGGGCGTCTGGGCAAACAAAAACAGCACCTGCTTATTCGCAGGCGCAGCTGACACCGGTGAAAACAACAACAGAAAGAACGCCGTGCACAGCCATGCACAGACGATCCTGTTGAAATCAAAGCTCCGATAACAAAATAAGATTTTTCCCATTGTTACATTGCTGCATTTACAGATAATCTTGCCGCACCGGATAAAATACTTCGATCGCCTCGGCCCGTTCCAGCACTTCAGCCTTGTGCTCCACGCCACCGGGCACTGCCCAACTATCGCCGGGTTCCAGCGAACAAGATTCGTCACCGATGGTCAGAATGATCTTGCCGGAAACTAGAAAACCAATTTGCTCGTGAGGATGTTTGTGCAGCGGCAACTCCGCTCCGGCTTCCAGCAAAAACTTGGACATCAGAGTGTGTTCCCCCACAGCCAGCGTTTTGCGTTGAACGCCGGCAACGACTTCAACAAGCGATTTTGCGGCATCTTTGACAAACATATTATTCCTCCCCCAAAGCACTAATTGCACTGAATCAATCTCGCGACTATCCACACTCTAGTTCTTTACCCGTCAATTCAATAAAAATTATATCACCTGTGATTGCTTCCTTCAAACCTTTTCAAAAGCCATCGCCATCCCCAGTTGCATCTCGCGTTTTTGCATTTCATGAATCAGCGTTGTCACGCTTCTGACGCCGCTACATCCCAGAGGATGGCCCAATGGGCGCCGCCATGCACCTAAACCTGCTCAGTATCAAGCCCCAGCTCCTGACTGCATGCTACCGATTGCGCGGCAAAGCTTCCTTAATTTCAAACGCGGTTTAAGGCCCAGCCTGATTGTTCGTTACTAACTCGAAAGGGCAAGCTCACCCTGCTACTGGCGAAAAATCTTGTATTGACGCGCAACATTATCAGCGATTTGGGCCGGCTTTCTGTATTGGAGGCAATGAAATCTGCATTTCTATTCCCTACGCCGAAACGCGCATTCCGAATATAGATTGATGACGTACTCATGCTTTCAGCGCACCGACCAATACCGCATCAGAGTGACCGCACAAAATCTGCTGCATACCACTCAAAATAGCCTACATGCCTGAGCCGCACTACCGATGCACAGTATAACTCGGGACTGAAAAGAAAAATGATGCTTTCCACGGCAGAATGCTTCAACCTGGAATTTAAAATTCCAATCCAAGACTTATCCGATCCCCAGGATTTCTCGTGCTTCATCAGGTGTAGCCGGTTCAAGATTTAGTTCCCGGGCAATACGCACCGTTCGGGCGACGAGCTGGGCATTGGTGGCAAGTTCGCCGCGGTTATAGAAAATGTTGTCCTCCAAACCGACCCGAACCGCGCCGCCAAGAATCATCGCCATGGTGGTGATCGGCAACTGGGCTGATCCTACGGCTGCAACATTGTAGTAGGTGTCCGCCGGCAACATCTGTTGCATAAAGGTCAAATATTCCGGCGTGGCTTCAACAGCCCCCTGATATTTCATGCCGAGAACCAGATTGCAATAATACGGCTTTTTCACCAATCCTTTGATAATCAAATTCTGCACATCGGTAAACATTGCCGGTGAGTAACATTCCATTTCCGGCTTGATATTCAGTTCCTTCATTTTTTGCGCCCAAGCCTCAATGTCCTTCGTCAAGTTTGAGAAAGGAATTCCGGCATAAGGCCCCGTTTGACGCATCAAGCTTCCCATGTTCAAGGACGCCATTTCCGGACGCGCCTCCAGACATTTTACCCGTTCTTCAATACTCACATTGCCGCCACTGCCGGTAGAATCTTGCAAAACAATATTGCATTTTCGGCGAATCTTTTCGTGAATATCTTCAAAAACTTCTTTTGCCCCGGTTGGCTTCCCTTCTTTGTCTCGCGCATGGATATGAACGACACTTGCGCCCTCGTTGAAGCACGCATAGGCATCTTGAGCGATCTCTTCCGGTTGTTCTGGAACATGCGGGGTCATATTCTTGAAAACCATTGCCCCACTGACCGATGCAGTAATGATAATTTTCCCTTTAGGCAATTTCATGCAGGCACTCCTCCACTTTTCCCAAAGCTTTTCATCAAATTTTTATCATGGGTTCGCTATATCTGCGTGTGCATCAACTCTTTCACATCACCAAAAACTTTCAGCAATTGAAGGTCTCTTTGTTTTAGAATATCTTCCAACTTTCTGCCGCTATAGTCAAAAAAGCCTTTACCGGATTTTACGCCATACTCGCCATTTTCTACTTTTTCAACCAGGCTTTTGGGTGCGTTGTCATAGGGAGGTTCAAGATAACTATCGTTTTGCAAATTCATCATGCTTAAATCCAAGCCAGTAAAGTCATAACGCTGAACAAATCCGAGCACCATTGCCCGTGGAATAATGCTGGCTTTTACAGCCAAATCCAGATTTTCCGCCGTAATATAACCATTATCAAGCAAAAAGAACACTTCGCGGCCAATAATCCGCAAAAATCGGTTGATGCAAAAGCCGGAAACGAACTTTTCCATAACAACTGGCACTTTATCTGCTTTACGCAGAACATCCAGAACCATTTCCACGGTATCGTCAGTAGTTTTCTCGCCACGCACAACTTCAACCAATGGGACAATGTGGGCAGGCGCAAACCAATGAGCGATCACAGTGTTGGCCTGACGACGCTCCGGCATAACGTCAAAAATATTTAAATAGGAAGTGTTGCTGGCGATTATCGTATCCAACGGACATAACTCATCCAGCTTTTCATAAATTTCTTTTTTGGCGGCTATTTTTTCAATAATCGTCTCAACCACTAAATCAACGCCATTTACTGCCTCTGACAGGGACAGCGTGGTTTCCACATTGCCTAATGCCAATTCCATTTGTTCTGCTGTCAACACGCCGGATTCGACACAAGTTTGCAAACTGCTGCGAATTACTGAAAGCGCCCGTTCAAGCGAGGCCTCTGCAATATCATATAGTTTCACTTTATAGTTCCCTGCGCCAAATACATGCGCCAAACCTGCGCCCATAGTTCCTGCGCCAAGCACCGCGATTTTTTTTACTGTTTTGCTAGTCATGTTTGCTTTCCTTTCCAACGATTCATGCAATGGCTGCAGTTTGTTTCGAATGCAGGTCGAAACCCACATTCGAAACTCGCTTTGCAGCAGCATAACAACGTGGCTTATTTTTTTACGCCCATCGCCTTCAAGTTTTGCTCAGATTCTTTATATCCGTCACTGCACAACTTGCCAAATTCTTCGCCATCAATATACTTGGCAGGCACGCTGGTTTTTTTCATGATATCCTGGAATGCCTGATCTTTAAAAGCTTTAGCAAATGCTTCCCGCAAGATTTTCAGCCGGTCGTCAGGAACATTTTTACTTACGCCAATACCCATATAAGAATTGATTGCGATATCATAACCCAATTCCTTCAAAGTCGGTGTGTTGGGGGAAATATCCAACCGATCAGAACTGACTGAGGCGAGAAGTCGGAGTTCACCGGTTTTTACAAATTGCATCAGATCTGCCATGACCGCAATCGTGACTTCCACATGACCGCCCAAAACCGCTGTTGCCGCTTCACTACCCGATTTAGTTGGAACATAGTTGAATTTCACATTTTTTAACGCGCCGATCTTTTGCATGACAAAAGGCTGAGGGTATCCTGATGCGCTAAATGCCATCCCGTCAGGTTTGGCTGCAGCTGCTTTAACTAGGTCGTCGACCGTTTTGTAAGGCGAGTCTTTTTTGACTGCCAGCCCATAGCGATAAATTCCATAACCCATAATGTACTTAAAGTCTTCCGGCGTATAAGGGACTTTCATTTGATGCGGCACAATCGCCAGCGGAGCATACGTTACAACGCCTACCGAATAACCATCGGGCTTTTTGCTTTTCATTTCGATAATTCCGGCAGTGCCTGCACCGCCCGCCTTGTTTACGACTGTAACCGGAACTCCCAGAAACGGTTCCACCGCTTTTGCCAGGGCACGCGCCGTAATATCCGTCCCGCCGCCTCCACCATAGTTAACAATTAAGGTAATTGGCTCTGATGGAAACTTCTCCGCTTTCTTTTGCGAACAGCCAGACACCACCATGATCAGGCATAGACACACGGCAACCAGCATCCACGATTTTTTGTTTTTCATTTTCAATCCCCCTATTTTTTAATTTTGTATTAGACGACCAACTTGCCTTTGCGACGACTCCGCGTGATTGTAAAAATCGAGTATATGGTAATTACCCAGAAAAACCAGGTTATTGGCGTCGAAAAGAAAATTGACGGATTGTTACTGGAAATAATCAACGCTTGACGCAAATTCACTTCAAACAAAGGAGACAAAATAAATCCGATCATCATTGTTGCCGGCGAATAATCCAACTTCACCATGATGTATCCCAAAACAGCGAACAACATCATCAACCACAAGTCAGACACATTTTGATTCAAGGCATAAACGCCAATGGTGCAAAACATGAATACCGCCGGGAAAATAATTGTCGTCTCCAATTGGGACACTTTGGTAAAAACCCGGTAAAAAGCGAGAACAAGCACTGCCAGCAAAAGATTGGATAAAATCAGACCCGCATATAGGCCTGCCACCACTTCCGGTGCCTCGCGAAAAATCATCGGTCCGGGCGTAAGTCCTTGCACCATGAATGCTCCGATCATAATCGCCGCAACCGTGTCACCCGGAACTCCCAATGCTAGCAACGGAATCAGATTAGCACCGCAAACCGCGTTGTTTGCCGTTTCTGCCGCCGCAACTCCTTCCAGCGAACCTTGTCCAAATTCTTCCGGATGCTTGGAATTTCGCTTTGCAATATCATAGCCGACATAGGCTGCCAGCGTTGGTCCCAAGCCTGGCAGTGCTCCAATACCGCAGCCAATGAATGCCGATCTGACAATGGTCCGAATATTAGTCCAGTATTCTTTGAAACTTAAACGCTCATCGTCCGGAGATTGAGGTGGCGGCATATGCGCCTTTACTTTGCCTTTGGCAACAGCTTCTATTTGGACCAGTACTTCGGAAAAAGCCAGCGAGCCGATCAACATAACGACCAAATCAATTCCACTGGACAAAATAGGTTGATCAAAAGTAAATCGGGGAATCGAAGCAATCGGATCCAGCCCGACCATGCCAAACAACAACCCCAATGATCCGCCAATCAACCCTTTGATGATTGATTTTCCTGCTGCCGATCCATTAATTGTCAGCGAAAAAACCATAAGTACTGTATATTCGGCTGGACCAAACTTTAGCGCATAACGTGCCACTGGTTCCGCCACCAAAATCAGGACGATGCAACTGAACAAACAACCGGTGATTGATGCCATCAATGCCATTTTGATTGCTTTCCCAGCTTTGCCTGCCAATCCCAACTTAAACCCATCAGCTACTGTTGCAGCGGCAGCGGGAGTTCCCGGCGTTCCAATCAAAATTGCCGAGATACTACCACCAAAAGTTCCTCCATTGAATGCTCCCATCAACATAATGAGGGATTGCACAGGCTCCATGTAATAGGTCAGGGGTACAATCAACGCAATCGCCATAGTTGCGGTCAAGCCCGGAATCGACCCCATTAATATTCCCAAAGTTACGCCTGCGAATAAATACATTAAATTGGTCGGACTAAACAGAATCGTCGCAAACCCATTTAACATCAAGTCCAGCACTTTACCACAACCTTCCGCAACACATATGATTACTTTTCAACATTTACGGCAACACAATTTGCAAAACTTTTGTGAAGAAAAGATAAATTACTACTGGCAGCCCGATAGTAACCGGAATTAAAATTTTGATCCGGCGTTGTCCATACATATACATAAGCAGCCCCAATGCAGCAATTGTCGTCAGTAGATAACCAAGCACCTCAAGCAAAACGATATAGCCTGACAAAATCAGCAAGCTTTTTACGACCAATGCGGTTTCCTTCGGCGCAAAAGAGTAATACTTTTGCCCTACATTAGTTCGTTTGCCATAGCCATTGACAAACAAACAAATCGACAGTATCAGCATAAATATCGCCAATGCTTCCGGCAAAAATCGCGGCGTGACGCCCGCTACTTTGACATCAGCAATTTGCCAAGGAATCAACACGAAATACAGCAGTAACGAAAATACCCCCAAACTTACCCCGGTTACCTGCTCTGCTGTTGCCTCGGAAAACTTCATCCCCATTCCTCCCTTACAATGCGCAATTTTCACGTACATGCTTTTATATACTTGCAACATTCATGCCAACTCCCCCTTCTTTTCAGTTGTGTTTTTGCTGTTTACTGAAAAGCCTGAAAAAACAGTGTTTATCAGTCAGCGCTTTCTATTCAGCTCGCAAAAAGCAAAACTGCCATAATCGGTCGTTCTCCTATTGCGTCAATTTTTGTGTCATCAATTGACATATACCTCAGTCTTAAGTCAACACAAAGTGGACTTTATTTTTTCGTCATGATACGATTCATTCAGAAATAAGCTGTTGGAGCGCGATGATATGCCTGAAAAAAAGAAACACATCCTGATTGTATCGATGCGAAGAAAACCCGCTGATTTTTTAAAACAATCCCTGTTGGACGTCTTAGGCAATTCCGTTTTCATCGAAACCTACTCTTATACGGAAGACAACCGCACGGTGCCTAAAGAAAATTACGATCTCATCCTGGCTTCCGGTGAAAATTCCTTCCGCAAAGCGCAAGAATCCTTCCCGCAACAAAAAGTCATGCTATCACACAGAGCTTTATCTTTGTCATTGTTTTTTGAGCAAGTATTTTTACTGCCTAAAGGCAGTAAGGTGCTAGTCATAAACGAAACCCAACAGGGAACGATGGAAACAATACAAGCGCTGCAACAAATCGGGATTGATTTTCTCGATTTCAGACCTTATTGGCAAGATAGCAATATCGAAATCGACCCCGATATCGCCATCGCCATATCGCCCGGAATGTTTCATATTTGTCCGGCAAAGATCGCAACAAAAATCGATATTGGCATGCGTCAGATTGCCATCACAACATTTATTGGCATTCTCACGGCACTAAATCTTGATATCAACTATACAGAAAATTACTTCTCGCACAACAAAGCGTTGTTAGTCAATGCATACAAGCGGCTTAGCGAGCAATATACCGTCGCGGAAGCTCTTCGGGGCTCCTTGGCCTCCATTGTTTACAACATCAACGAAGCAATTATTTCTATAGAAAACTCCTTGATTTCAGAGTGTAATCCTGCAGCCGAAAAATTATTAGGCTTGTCAAAGATGGGTATTTTAGGAAAAGACATCAGTGAAATTATCGGAAACAATTGGAATCAATACTGCGTCAATATTGAGGACGCCACACAAAACATCTTTATATATAATGACAAGCGCCTATTCACAACTTATATCCCTTTTAAAACAGCAGCAGAAAAACACGGCATATTTACTTTCAAAGAATTGCACGATATTGAAAAAATGGAAGAAAACGTCCGAAAGATTTTGTATCAAAAAAACAATGGTCACACTGCAAAATACAATTTTTCCGACATCATTGTCGAAAGCGAAAACATGAAAAACATAATAGCCATCGCATCAGCGATGGCTCAACACGACTCCACCATTCTTATTACCGGCGAAAGCGGTACAGGCAAGGAACTGATTGCGCAATCGATCCACAATGCGTCAGCAAGACGAAAAGGCCCTTTTATCGCAGTAAATTTCGGTGCAATTCCGGATAACTTGATTGAAAGCGAATTGTTCGGCTATGAAGAAGGCGCTTTTACCGGAGCCAAAAGGAGTGGAAAAAAAGGCCTGTTCGAATTGGCCCACAACGGAACCATCTTTCTTGACGAAATCGGAAACTCTTCCACTTGGATACAGTCGCGTCTATTAAGAGTATTAGAAGAAAAAGAACTAATGCGCCTCGGAGACACCAAAGTCATTCCTGTTAATGTGCGTGTTATTGTAGCAACCAATAAAGACTTGCACGAGCTAATCAAAAGGCAGTTGTTTCGTGAAGATTTATATTATCGATTAAATGTTTTCCCGCTGAAAATTCCTGCGCTGCGAGAAAGGAAAGGCTGCCTGCTTTCTTTAATCAAACATTTTACAACAAACCCTTCTCCCAACAGATTGTTTTCGGAAGAAGCGCTTCAGTGTATAATGAATTACAGTTGGCCCGGCAATATCCGCGAATTAAAAAACATGACCGATTATATTTCTATCTATAAAAACCACCCCTTAATCCACCCCAGCGACTTACCTCCCGACATCCAGCCAGACCGCCTGGCCCACTCCTTGAAATCAACTGCAGAAATTGAACAAGTCGCGATACAGCTCGATCATCAATTTGACCGCGCCGATTTGCTCAATGTGCTTATTATTCTACATAGAAACTTGACTGCCC
>JBGSKE010000018.1:0-3861 GCA_041741355.1 Negativicutes bacterium
CGGGTGATCTTGCGGGTCACAAACGTCTCACCACGTATTGGCGACTCATGGTTGAACAAAATGCCATTACAGGCGAACATGCGGTAAGCTTCCCGATAGTTCACGGTAATCCAGTAGCCATAGAGCTTGGCCACGGCATAGGGACTGCGCGGGTAGAACGGCGTGGTCTCTTTTTGCGGTCGTTCCTGTACTAGGCCATACAATTCGCTGGTCGATGCCTGATAAAAGCGGGTTTTCTCCTGCAATTTCAGGATACGGATTGCTTCCAGCAGACGCAACGTTCCCAGCGCATCACCGTTCGCTGTATATTCCGGCGTTTCAAAAGAAACCTGCACGTGGCTTTGCGCTGCCAGGTTATATATCTCATCTGGTTGCACTTCCTGAATAATCCGAATCAGATTCGTGGAATCAGTCAAGTCTCCATAGTGTAAAAAAAAATTCGGCTCCGTCTCATGCCGGTCCTGATACAGATGGTCAATTCGAGCGGTATTAAACAAGGAGCTACGCCGTTTGATGCCATGAACGGCATAGCCTTTCTTCAGCAGATATTCCGACAGATAAGCGCCATCCTGGCCGGTCACGCCGGTAATCAAAGCGACTTTTTGCATGATTGTCAACTCCAATTCCAATGATTAAATGAATTTCAAGCGCAATGCGGCAAATACCAGCATCCGCAGTAATATCGCCCCATGCGTCCAGCGTGAGATGTTGGTCGTGCCGTATGTACGATTCTTATACTCAATTGGCAATTCAACAATTTTCAGTCCCAGCCGTGCCGCCCCAAATATCAGATCGAAATCGCCAAAGGGGTCAAAGTCGCCAAAGAATTTTCGATTCGCAACCAAACGCTGATAATGGTGCCGTGACAGCACCTTGGTCCCACACAAGGTATCCTTAAACCGCTGTCCCAAGACAAACGAAAACGCCATGGCAAAAAACTTATTGCCCAACATATTCAAAAAACGCATCGCTTCGCCTTCCATCGGGTAAACCAACCGGCTACCATTGATGAATTCACCTTTATTCTGGACCAGCGCCCGATAAAACTTGGGCAAATCCTCTGGTGGCACCGTCATATCCGCATCCAGGATCATCAACACATCCTGCGTTGCCAGCGAAAATCCCTTGCGAACGGCATCACCCTTGCCTTTGCCATCCTGACGGACAATATTGATTGTTCGGGTCGCACCATATTTTAGCGCAGCAGCCTGAATTATTTCCCATGTGTCATCCGTGGAATTTCCCTCAACAAAAATGAGTTCATCGCATGGCCCCATCTTCGGTAGTCGTTCAATAATTTTTTCAATGTTACCCGCTTCATTGCGTGCCGGCACCACTACCGAAACAGAAAGAACTTCATTTGTCCCTGTTGGAAATATAGGTCGTGCTATCAGAATATTCACCATGCACAGCAAACGTAAGAAAGGCAATGGAGCCACAAAGCGATTCAAAAAACCACTGAGCAGTGGGATATACACCGGACAGAGCACTCGTTGGTCCAGGCGGACGATTTCAAACCCGGACAGTAGCAAAAAGTTTGCCATATCTTCGTGACCCACCCAGTTCTGCTCCGAAGTCTTGTTTCGCAGCCCCAACCAGGTGGCGAGCTGAAGGATCGGTCGCCACAAGGCGCTGTAATAAATCACGATAACCCGGGTCGTCGGCAAACAACGCGTATAAAGATTTTCGAAAAATTTTTGAATATCTTTCAAATAATGAACTTGTCCATCGATTACCACATAATCGGGAACCTTGCTCTGTTTAGCAAATTCAACGGTCAGATTCTGCGCGTCAATCCGCAAACAGCGGTCTTCAGGACGAATAAACAAATCCAAATAAGACTGCAACAATTTATAAAAGTATTTTTTCATCTATCTCTGACACAACCGATACCCAAATCATCCGAAAGAGCACATTCCACCATCTCAAACTCCAACAACATCTCGCTCCTTTAACTGCGGTATAAACCATCACCAATCGCTGACTTGAAAACCGTCATCCAGAGAATCCTGACATCCAGTCTCCATGTATGATTCTCCAAGTAATACTGATCCAGCGCTACCTTCCGTTCCAGAGAAATCGAATCCCGCCCATTCACCTGCGCCCAGCCAGTAATTCCTGGTTTTAGGACATCAATCCCCAATTGACTGCGCATTTCATTCAAATCATATTGGTTGTACAATGCCGGCCTGGGGCCGATAAAGTTCATCTCGCCCTTCATCACGTTCCACAGCTGCGGCAACTCATCGAGCGATAACCGTCGCAAAATCCTGCCCACATTGGTAATACGCGAATCCGTCTCGCCGACTTGGTCGGATGGCAAATCCGGCATCCCCGTAACCATTGTGCGGAATTTATACATTTGATAAAGCTGACCATGCCGACCGACACGTTTCTGTGAAAAAACAAATGGTCCGGAAGAATCAAGCTTTACAATAAGCGCAATACAAAGAAGCACTGGCAGAAAAACAAAAAAAAGCAGTCCAGCAACCAGTCGATTCAACGGTTTTTCCCTCTCCCCCGGTTTTGTTCTTATTCGCAGGAATTTATGTTTATTATATCCGTCTTACCCGGCCCGAGCAACTTTTTCAGGCTCATCCGCAAGGTCGGGTAGCCAGCAAGCAACACCAGTCCATAAGCCGGCAGATGGTGACGCATTGCCGTACCCCAATTTAACGTCCCGATTGCCCATATGAGCTCTATCCCAAAATAAGCACCCAATAGAATCGCCTGATTACGGTTTTGCGCACTATCCGTCATCTTAAACACATAAAACGAAAAAAACAGCAATACCAGACGCCAGCTATTTTCCAGCAAAGCATATAAATCAAACCACTTGGTTATCTGCCATGGCATTGGCGCCAACCAATAATAAATCAGGGCCAATGGCAACGTTGCCAAGCGTCCAAACAGAGAACCCGTTTGAACTCCTTGCCCATAAAACGCCCGTGAGCGGGCGGCTTCGTAAGCATTCCACCAATCAAATACAGCTATTTTTATTTTGCTTTCGAAGATGTGGTAAAGCGGAAAGCCTGGTAGAAAAGCAACGCTTATGATTATTATCCCCAAAATCACCAATGAAAAAAGAACCCTCCAGTAGGTCTTAACAACACTAAACAAACTGCCACTACACGCTATTAATAAGAATATCAGGGAAAACCCCAAGAAACCCATGTGCCAAATCGATAAAAACCAAGCAAAAACCAACATCCAGAAACCGTTTCGCATATTCATTGCTGCCCGAAAATTCAAATACTGATAAACCAATAACAGTAGTGCCAAGCCCTGGAAAGATTCTCGGAGTGTCAATGATCCATGCACTAAACTTGATGGCAACAATCCGTAGAGCAGCAAAAGCTCCGCAGCCCACTGAGCATGTCCACACTTCTCAATCAGCCGATAAAACACACAATTGGACAAGGAAAATGCAAGAACTGACAATTCACGGCCCAAGAAAATGTGGGGCTCTCCCAATCGATAGATCATTGCCAGCAATTGTTGAAAAAAAACTTGGTCGCGTTTAGGCAATAGGGCAGATGCGCTATAATTACCCGAATTATATAGCGCAAGCGCTTTTTCATGGAACGTATTGGCATCAGGCAAAAAAGCAAACAGACCTGTGACAAAAAGGTCGGCAAAAACCACCACCTGATGCGCCAACACAGTAAGGGAAACGACAAGAAAAATCTGCCGGTTTTCGCGAAACGGCCTGAAAACAAGATTGATCAGAAAGGTAATACTAGCGAGTAGCAGCGCCGAGATCATCGCGCTTGCACCAGCCTCTGTTTAATATGTGCGAGTTGGAGCGCCAGCACCTTTTCTTCGTCAAATTGTGCACAGGCATTGATTAAAGCTTGTTCC
>JBGSKE010000019.1:0-22293 GCA_041741355.1 Negativicutes bacterium
CCCCAGCGGCCAGGTCCGGTTTTTAGCTTTTTTCCGTATTGGATATGCATAGCGTTTTCACCCTCGGATCTACAATCGGATAGAGCAGTTCCAGTAAAAAATTGACCGCCAGTACCGTGACTGACGCCAGTAATAAAATTCCCTGCAACAACGGATAATCACGGGCGGCGAGCGCCCGCTGCAACAGCGATCCCATACCAGGATAGCCAAATATGACTTCAATCATTAAAATTCCCGCAAACAAATGGGACAAGTGCAAGCCCGCCGAAGTAACGACAGGCAGCAGCACACTGCGACCCAGATGCCGGTAACGAATGGCAACTTCATCACAACCCTTGGCCCGGGCTGTGCGGAGAAAAGGCGCCCGTAGCAGGCCGGCGGCAGAATTGCGGCAAAGCAGATACATAGTAGTCATGCGCGCCAACACCAACGAAGCCAGCGGCAGCGCTAAATGGCGCAGCACATCTTGTCCCCAGGCCCAACCAGCCTGGCCGCCATATACGGTAACCGCGCCGCCCAGCGGAAACAGCGGCCAGACCACAGCAAATCCCAACAGTAACAGCGCGCCGACAAAAAGATCCGGCACGCCGCCAATCAGCATGAGACTGGCAAACAATCCCTTGTCCCAGCGGCTGCCTTTGCGTGCCCCACTCTCCAACCCCAGCACAAAGCCGCCCACAGTCGAGATGAGCAGTGAAGAGCCAGCCAGCAGGATCGTCCAGGGCAAAAATCCCGCCATGACCTTCACAACCGGCGCATTAAAAAAGTATGACCAGCCCAGGTCAGCCCGCAAAAGCGAACCCAGATAGGCGACAAACTGACCGCCCCAACTCTGGTCCAGCGCAAAGCGGCGATATATTTCCGCTTTCATCTCTGCTGTCATCGACAGAGCGGCTTCCTCGCCGTAGATCGCCAGAAACGGGTCTCCCGGCAACAGACGCGGCAAAACAAACCCCAGCGAACAGAGGATAAAAAAAGCGATGGCATAATCCGTTATCAACCGGGAAATTCGCATTTTTTCTCCTATTATAACTTACCAGCCGCGTTGATATGGCTCGGCGCAAGCCAGGCAGACTTTTTTGCCGTCGACCAGACGCAGGCGGGGTTCCATCGTGACTTCGCCGCAAGATTCACAGGCATAGGAATCAAAAATCCGGGCCCGTTCCGGCAAGGCAAAGGTTGGCGCTTTGATCGAAAACAGTTCTTCATCGGACGCCGCCAGCATCTGACGCATCCGCTCGGTTTTTTGCACTTCAAACCGGGCTTTTTCTTCCGCTGTCGCAGCCCCGGTCATCACTTTTTTTCGCAACGCCAGCGCTTCCGGCGCGTTCGCCCCCACTGAGCCTTTGAACATCATTCGAACCGCTTTGCCGGTATCACGGCGGAAAATTGAAAAAGCCTGTTTGCCCTGGTCGCGGAAAATCAAATTGCCTTTGCCGATCGAACAGCCAAGCATCCATTGAATCGCGTCTAAGCCGCAGGCATCGTTCTCAACGACAGCCACCAATTCCTCGTCCTTGTCCCGGTGAAGATCCAGTTCTTTGGCCGCCAGTTTCGCCGCCCGATAGCCGATGATCAGGCCGGGGCAAAGATGACCGTGAAAGGTGATTGCCGCTTTCAGGTCCTCCGGAATAATTAATTCATTCATCTCATTGTCCTCCCTTTATAAATTGCAGTTTGTTAAATGGTTGGGGAATCCCATTGGCTACGCCCTGAAAAGTAAAATATACCGGCGCGCGATTGTTATGGGCATAGTACCACGTCGGGTAATAGAGCGGAATGGCAGGCATATCAACAGCATAAAGTTCTTGCGCCCGCAAGATCAGCTGCTTGCGTTTTTCCGGCTCCAGCGCCGCAGTCTGCGCCACCAGCAGTTCCGTCAATTCCCGGTTGGAGTTCCAGCGGGCGCTGAGAAAGCTGTCGCCGGTAATCATTCGGGCCAGCACCTGGGGGTCGCCGCCGATCCCGCCATGCCCGGTCAGCGCCATGTCAAAATTCCATTCCGCAGCACGACTGTCAATCGCTTTTGCGTCCAGCGCTCGCAAGACAACTTTAAATCCGGCTTTTTCCAGTTGAGACTTGATAAACTCCCCCTGGCGTTCCTGCGGCGAGCCCGGAACACCGATCCCGCCGGGCGAAACTAGCAGCTCCAGTGTCACGACGCGTCCGCCCTTCTCCCAGAAAGCACCGGAGCGAACATAACCATTTTTTTGCAGCAACGCCGCCGATTTAGCCAAATCACAGGGCAACTTCAGCAACGAATTGCACCAAGGGTTATCCTGCGCCAGTATGCCGGAGCTAGCGGCTTTCCCATGGCCGCGCAGCGTCACTTCGACCAGCGCGTTTCTGTCAATTGCCAAAGCCAATGCCTGCCTGAAATCAACATTGTCAAACGGGGCTTTGCGGTGGTTAATCAGCAGTTTTGCCACCCAGTCATGTTTGCTTACAGCAATGGCAAAGCCTTCCTGTTTCAGTTTTTCCACCATGTCGGGCGGGGCTTGGATTATATCCACCTGTTTTTGGCGAAGCGCAGCCACCGCCGTTTCCGGCGACATTTTGACAAAACGCAGTTCACTGATCTTGGGTTTTCCGCCGTAATACCCATCAAACGCCGTATAACGGTAACTTCCTTGCTCCCGGCTGTAATCAGCGAGTCGATAGGGACCGCTGCCGATCAACGCCGCCGGTTGACGGAATTGACGCGCATCCTTTACTTCCTGCCAGATATGTTTGGGTAAGACAGGAATTGTCGCGGCAACATTATCCAAAAATGGGGCATATGGTTTTTTCAGCGTGATCAGGACTTCCCGCTCGCCTTTTGTCTCCACATGGCTTATCATGGCGGTCGACGACCAGGGGTAGCCTTGCTGTATTAAATACTCAAACGTAAAAACTACGTCCGCCGGGGTAAGCAGCTTGCCATCATGCCATTTTGCATTTGGCCGCAGAATAAACCGGTACGTCAAGCCGCCGTCGGACATTTCCCAACGCTCCGCCAAAGCCGGGACAAATCCTTTTTCATCTTTCCATATCAGTGTATCAAAAAGCAGGCTCATCCGGATATATCCCGGCCCTCGCTGGTAGTGCAAAAATGGTGATGGAAAGCCCCAATCGCCTGTCGTATCGGCAATAGTCATTAGGCTGGAATCAGTTTTTGCTGACGGCGCAGCAACTTTTTGATCTGACGTTCCGCCACAGCCGGCCGATAGCAACAGCAGCGCCACCAGCAAACAAACCATCAGACAATTCATCATTTCTTTTTTAATTCGCACTCGCAATACAATACCCTCCCTGTCCAGAAAATAGAAAAAAGCCATGCGAAAATCGGCTTCTTAGTGAAACCGATAAACCTTCATGGCTCATCACGTGTTTCTCTGTTCCCTGCTTCAGCAGAGTCCGGCGGTGCATCCCGCCATACAAATCATACCGGGAGACAGCGACGAAGTCAAGGCAAGTATAGGGCAGCACTGAATAATTCCGAGCATTGTTGTTCTTCACCTAAATTCGTATCGTCATGCAGCAACTACCTAACGGACTAAAAAGCTCCAGTCTTCGCACAGCCTGTAAGATTACTTCGTTTTCAACAGGCTGTAGCTCGACATTACTCGACTACGCTTCATTCATCGCTACGCTCTTTTGAAGCAAGTCTCTTATTATCCGTCGCATTAGTCCTAAAATCAACTTCCCTGTTGATTTTTTCGTAAATTATCGTTGCATTGACGACGAATTATACGGTTCAAATCAAATATGCTCTCTCATTATTTCAGTGTTGCCTTTGCTTTCCTGGTTAAATCAGTGTTTCCTTAGCGTTTCCGGCTCGCAACCAGCTGCTGGAAACGCAGCGCGCCGTTCGCCATCATTGTCAGGCCCATTTCAAACGCATCCTCATCCAGCAGATATTTCGTATTATGCCCCGGGTAGATGCAGCCTTTGGCCGGATTCTTCACCCCCAGGAACATAAAACAACCGGGGACTTTTTCCAGATAATAAGAAAAATCTTCGCCGCCCATACTTGGGTCGATCGTCATGGCAGTCCCGTTGCCGAAAAATTCATCCGCCAGCTCACGCATAACTTCAATATGCGCCGCTGAGTTGACAGTTGACGGATAGCCCCAGGTATAATCCACAGTTGCGGTGCAGTCTTCCGACTCGCTCAGTTTTGCTGCAATCGCACCGATCCGGTCGCAAATGTTTTGCCGGTTTTCCGCCGTATACGTGCGTACAGTCCCGCCAATCGTCACTGTATCGGGAATAATATTATCGGCAGTACCGCCGTTAATTCTGGTCACCGAGACGACTGCCTGCTCCAGCGGGTTAATCGTCCGCGGCACAATTTGCTGCATTGCGGTAACAATCTGTACGGCAACGGGAATCGGATCGACGCATAAATTCGGGCTGGAGGCATGCCCGCCTCTGCCACGGACGACAATCTCAAAGCAGTCTGAATTAGCCGAAGATGGACCAGCCAAAAGCCCCACCCGGCCAACGTCGACGATCGGGGAAACGTGTTGCCCGAGAATCGCATCCACCCCGTCCAGGACATTCGCCCGGACCATCGCAATGGCGCCGCCGGGCGGCTGCTCCTCGGCCGGTTGGAAAATAAACACAAACGACCCTGGCAGCGACTGCTGATTTTTACTCAAGACGCTCAGTACGCCGAGCAGCATCGCCGTATGCGCATCATGACCGCAGGCATGCATCAATCCGTCGTGGCGGGACGCATATTCTAGGCCGGTCAGTTCCGGCATTTTTAACGCATCAATATCTGCCCGCAGGGCGATCGTCGGTCCCGGCGCAGCGCCGGTCAGCCGGGCAACGACCCCGGTAGCGGTTGGTCGGCTAATTTCAAGATTTCCCAGCTTTTCTATTTCACGAATCAAAAAATTTGTCGTTTCAAATTCTTGGAATGAGCATTCCGGATATTGGTGAAAATGCCGTCTCCAGGCAACAACTTGCGGCAAAATGCTCTTGATATCTTGCTCAAACATCCGTTCCACAGCGGCCCTCCTCAGCTTTATTTTGTATCAGTTGCTGAAACCGCAGCGCCGCATTCAACATGATCGAAATCCCGATGGCAAAGGAAGCTTCATCAATACGGAACTTTGTGCTATGGGTCGGGTAAACGCAATCCAGCTCTTCATTGCGGACACCCACAAAATAAAAACAGCCGGGAATCTTTTGCAAATAATAGCAAAAGTCTTCGCCGCCCATCATCGGATCCATCATTTCGGCAGTGCCGCAGCCATACAGTTCATCGGCCACTTCCATGAGGGCCTTGGCATATTCGTCGGTGTTGTACATATTGTCATAGCCATAATGATAGGCATACTCTACTTTCAGTTCAAAAGCAGCCGCATAGTTTTCGGCGATCTGACCGATCATTTTTTTTACCAATTCTCTGTTTTCCGCTGAATAGGTTCGCACCGTCCCTTTGATCTCTGCTGTATCCGGAATAATATTATAGGCGGTACCGCTGTTAAACTGGGTAATGCTTAAAACTGCCGCAGCTTTGGCCGGCAGATGCCTGGCGACAATATCCTGCAGCGCCGTCACAATCTGGGCGGCGATCGGCAGAGGATCAGCGCATAAATGCGGCGACGCGGCATGACCGCCGCGACCGGCAACGACAACTTCGAACGAATCGCTATTGGCCATCAAGTAGCCAGGCCGGGTTCCGATATGCCCGACAGCGATCTTCGGCCCCACATGCTGCCCGATGATTGCATCGACACCGTCCAGAACCCCTTTTTCGACAAGCGCTTTGGCGCCGCCAGGAAAGACTTCTTCCGCTGCCTGAAAAATGAACACAAACGAGCCTGCCAAACTGCTGCGCCGCTCATACAATACATGCAGCGCCCCCAGCAACATCGCGGCATGGGCATCGTGGCCGCAGGCGTGCATCACGCCCTCATGTTGGGAGGAAAACGGCATTTCGTCGCTCTCAGTCATCCGCAAAGCATCAATGTCGGCTCGCAAGGCGATGACCGGGCCAGGCTTGCCGCCATTTAGCCGGGCGACAACCCCCGTAGACGATACTCTTTGATAACTGAGTTCGCTCAAGTTTTTGATCTGTTCAATAATATACTCTGTCGTTTTGAATTCTTCAAAAGAAGGTTCCGGATACTGATGAAGATGGCGTCGCCACTCTATCACCTTAGGGATTACCGCGTCCACACTGTCTTTAAACAGATCCATTTTAGTTGCACTCCTAATTTTGCAAATCTTAATTGGCCACCTTTAGTCTGTGAAAGGCCCGTTGCTGATATTGGGGCACTTCCGCTGCCGAACAATAAATCCAATGCTGTGGGGAAACTTCAAACATTCCGACAGTCGTCCCTGCAGGATATTTGTGGGTTGCTGTGTCATAATCGATGCGTTTGCGTTGTTTTTCCTGGTGTAAATCGGTCAATGGCGAGGCGGAAAGCAATGAAAACGTATACGGATGCAAGGGGCGCGCGTAAAGTTCGTCTGATGGAGCCATTTCCAGAATCTTGCCGTCTTTCATCACCGCAATGCGGTCGCTGATGTATTTTACCATGGCCAAATCATGGGCGATAAATAAATAGGTCATTTTTCTTTCCTGGCGCAGCTTGATCAGCAAATTGACGATCTGCGCCTGAATCGAAACATCCAACGCCGACAGGCATTCATCCGCAATAATAAAATCGGGCCGCACGCACAAGGCTCTGGCAATGCCGATCCGTTGGCACTGGCCGCCGGAAAACTCTGTCGGATAGCGGTTGGCGTAGCAGCGGTGAATCCCTACAATATCCAGTAGTTCATTCACTTTCGTATTGACCTCTTCATCCGTATTGCAGATACCGTGCAGACGCAGTGCATCGCCAATAATATTCTTCACCGGAATTCGCGGATTTAATGAGGCAAACGGATCCTGAAAGATCATCTGCATCGATTTGCGAAAATCCATAACCGCATTTTTTCCGTTCAGTTTGCTGATATCCTGTCCTTTATAAGTTACAGTGCCGGCGGTAATCGATTCCAGTTTGATAATCGAACGTCCGGTCGTGGATTTTCCGCTGCCCGATTCCCCTACCAAGCCCAGGGTTTCACCCTTGTAAAGATCGAATGAGATGTCGTCGATGGCCCGTACTTCGTTCTTTTTGCCGGGATTGTATATTTTTTGCAAATTGCGTACTTGCAGGATTACTTCTCTATCCTCCGGCGCAGGCGCGGACTTCGTCATAAACGTTCACCCCCTTGGCGTTACAATACAAAGTCTTAAAGGTAGCATAGCGCCGCAATATTTCCGCCGGCGGAGTGACCTTGGGCGCCGCCGGATGCAACAACCAGGTTGCGGCCTGATGGGAATCGCTCACTTTAAAAAATGGCGGCTTTTCTTCAAAATCAATCGCCAGGGCATAGGCATTTCTTGGCGCAAAGGCGTCCCCTGCAGGCATGTTCAGCAAATTGGGCGGCGCGCCGGGAATGCTATACAGCAAAGCATCTTTGGTATCGACGGACGGCATGGAGCAAATCAGGCCCCAGGTATACGGATGTTGCGGATAATAGAAGACTTCTTCCGCTGTGCCAATTTCGACAATTTTGCCCGCATACATCACGGCAACCCGGTCGGCTACATGCGCCACAACCCCTAAATCATGCGTGATAAAAATTACTGACATATTCAATTTTTGCTTTAGTTCATCAATCAAGTCCAAAATCTGGGCCTGAATGGTGACGTCCAGGGCCGTGGTCGGCTCGTCGGCGATCAGGATATCAGGCTTGCAAGCCAACGCAAGCGCAATCATGACCCGCTGCCGCATCCCGCCGGAAAATTGATGCGGATAACATTTGCTGCTTTCCGCCGGGTTTCGGATGCCAACCAGATCGATCAGATTGATTGCTTCCTGCATGGCATCGGTTTGCGACATTTCTTGATGGGTTACTATCGATTCGGCAATTTGCTTACCGACAGTCATCGTCGGATTTAGCGATGTCATAGGGTCTTGAAAAATCATGGCAATTTTCTTGCCGCGGATTTTTTCCATTTCCTTCTCCGGCAACGCGAGCAAGTTTTGGCCTTGATACAGAACCTCGCCTTGTTCATACCGCGTATTGCCTTTCGGCAATACGCGGTTAATCGCTTTCACGGATACAGATTTGCCTGAGCCGGATTCTCCGACAATGGCAAGTGTCTCGCCTCTTTTCAAATCGAAAGTTACTCCCTGAACGGCGCAAACTTTGCCGTCCAACGTCTGAAACGAAATTGTTAAATCTTTTACGCTCAAAATCGTTTCTTGCATAATACGCTTACCTCCTGATTCTGCTTTGGCACTATTTAGCCTCGAAACTCCATTCGTGCAGATTGGATAAAGATCCATCCCAGAAATCCTTGGTACCGCCTTTGAGGCTCTTGCTTTGGCCGATAATATAGTCCGGCGAATATAAGCAGGTAATGAACTGTTGCTCTTTCATGTATTTTTGAATTTCACTATAGGCGACTTTCCGCTTATCCGCAGAGGTCATCGCTGCCGCGTCCAGCATCATCTTGGTCAGCTTGGCGTCGCTCGTGTGGGCGTAATTGTTGCTGCCGCCGGGAACAAAGTAAGAACTGTAATCCGGGTCGACCGTTAGCCCGTAGCCGATCAAAATCATTTGGTACTCGCCTTTTCTTGCTTTGGCTAGCAGCGTCGGGAAATCCATTTTTTGTTGTTTTACATTCAGGCCGATTGCTTTTAAGTCCTGTTGGATCAAATCCGCAGATTGTTCGCGAAGTATGTTGCCGATGGGAACCGACAAGATAATCTCTTTGGCTGTATCAAAACCCGATTCCGCCAGCAACTGTTTCGCTTTTCCCGGATCATAAGGCAGCGGGGTTACGTTTTTATCATATACACTGCTGGCCGGAGTAAATAGCGTCGGCACAACTTGGGCAGTGCCTTTGAAGAGTTGGTCGACGATTTGTTTGCGATTGATCGCTGTGGTTACGGCCTGGCGGAATTTCACATTAAATTCCGGCAGACTGTTGTTAATATCCAAATTTTGATTTTGCAACGCAGGCGCTGTTCTGATGACAAGCTTGCTATCTTTTTTCAGCATGTCCAGGTCTTTGATCGGCAGAATCCCGATGCCTCCGCCAGCAACCATCTGAATGCCGCCGGACTTCAATTCCGTAACCAGATTGGTCCCATTCATAATCCGGATAAAGATTTTCTTCAACTTGGGCGCGCCTTGATAATATTCAGTATTCGCTGCATATTCAACATGATCATTCGTTTTGTAGGTCACAAATTTAAACGGTCCACTGGTAACGCTAGGTTTGATCGACGCTTCGAACGTGGAAAAAGCAGTTGGTTCCACTTTTTCAAACACATGCTTGGGAGCGATGAAGACTTCAAAGCCCAGGAAGCTTTTTAGATAATTCGGATCGACCGGGGTTTTGGTCTTGAGCGTTAGCGTCCGGTCATCAACAACCTTCACCCCGGAAATCGCTTTAACTCCGTCCGGCAGTATCCCTTTATCATCTACGCCTTCCAGCATTTTAATATAGGTTCGTTTCGAAGTTTCCACTTTGGGATTGGCGATCGTATTCAGGGTAAACGCTACATCATGGGCCGTAACAGGTTTGCCGTCCGTCCACTTTGCTTTCGGATTAATTTTGATCGTAAAGGTTTGATTGTCCTTGCTGTCAAAGCTTTCCGCCAATGCCGGCGTAAACTGGTTCGGTTCCGGCATGCCGACCAGCGTGTCGTACATAAACCGAATGGCGTATTTGCCGGCGATACCAGGATTCAGAAACGGGTTAAAAAATTCCGGCGCATTCGCCATGCCGATATATAATGTGTCGGACACAGTTTTTGTCGCTGCTTCTTTCTTGGCTTTGCCGCCGCAACCACTTACCAATGCCATAGCCAGTACCAGGACAACTGCAAGAACCACCAGTCTTTTCGTTCGCATCCAATGTAGTAAATTCATTTGCACTAACCTTCCTTCTCTTATAATTTATATTTTTTTACTTTCTATGGCTTGCCTTTATTTTGCGTCTCCGCCAACGGCCTCATTTAGCCCATCGCCTAGGAAATTGATTGTCAACACAGCAATCAGTATTGCAATACCGGGCGGAATCCAGCGCCATGGCTCTTCTGACAACGTCGTAAGCGATTGGGCGCTGGTCAGCATGTTCCCCCAGCTGGCAGTGGGCGGTTGAACGCCCAGGCCGAGAAAACTAAGCGAAGCTTCCATCAAAATAGCCGAAGCGATGCCGAAGGTCGCGTTGACAAAAATCGGCGATAGAACATTGGGCAAAATATGCCAAAATACAATTCGATACGGCGAATATCCAGTGACAATCGCTGATGCGACATAATCCATCGACTTAACCTTTAAGACTTCACCGCGGACCAGACGGCAAATCGGCGGCCAGCCCATGAACCCCATCACCAACATCACCGTCATCATATTGGGGCCGATCAGGCTTACGATGACCATGATAATCATGAAATGCGGATAAGCCATAAACACTTCGGTGATCCGCATGATAATACTGTCGACAAAACCGCCGAAATAGCCGGACATCAGCCCCAGGGCAATTCCAATCGAAGCATAGATCATCACGGAACCAACTCCGACAATCAACGAGACTTGCGACCCGAAAATCAGCCGACTTAACACATCGCGCCCGACATCGTCAGTACCCAAAAGGTGAGCCGCTGAGGGCGCCGCCGCAAAATCTCCCACGGTCTTGTTCGGATCAAACGGCGAAAGTACAGGCGCCATTATAGCCAGCAACATGATGCCAAAAAACATGAACATACTGACTAACGCGACTTTGTTTCGGCAAAATCGCCGCCAGGTGATTTTGCTCCAGGAATCTATTTTTTCTTCTGCGGCTTCTTGATTTTGGGAACCAATTTCGTCGCAAAGCGCCCCTGTCATCAACTCAGCCAAGGCGCTGTTACTACTTGCCAGCACAAATTTATCTGTATTCAACCCAGCGCACCTCACTTTTCATATCGAATCCGGGGATCAATAACCGCATACAATATGTCTACCAACAGATTCGTCAGCAATACAGCGATCGCCGACAAAATAACGATCGACATCAAGATCGGATAGTCGCGGGAAAAAATCGATGCTACTGTCAAGGAACCGATCCCCGGCCACTGAAAAATTTGTTCGGTAATTACAGCACCGCCGATGATTTTCGGCAAATCCGTGCCGATTACCGTAACAATGGGAATTAACGAGTTGCGAAATACATGGGATCGCAATATCTGCGCCCCGGACAATCCTTTGGAAACCGCTGTGCGAATATAGTTTTGCTCCAGCACATCGAGCACGCTGGCCCTGACGTAGCGAATCATATTCGCCGAAAACTGAGAAGCCATTACGATAACAGGTAACACCAGATGCATAATTTGGCTGCCGATATCATCTTCTTGGCCCAGTATCGACATTCCGCCGGTCGGGAAAATATCTAGTTGCACCGCCAATACATAGATTAGCGCCAAGCCTAAAAAGAATGGCGGAAACGATACGTTGAAAAATGTCCAGCCCACAATAAACCGATCCAGCAACGTATTCTTGTTTAGCGCCGACACGATCCCCAGCGGGATAGCCGAAAGGTAAGCCACCAGCAGACTCACGCTCATCAAAACAAACGTCGGGTTTAGCCGCTGCAAAATAATTTCTCCTACCGGTTGGCGATTGGCGAATGAAAAGCCAAAGTTGCCGCTAAAAACATTTTTAATCCATTCATAGTACTGAATCACCCAGGGCTTATCCAGCCCCAATGCGATTCTGGTTGCTTCAATCTGCTCCATGGACATATCCGGTGAAATATACATATCAGCAGGATCGCCAGGCGTTAGGTGTACCAGGATGAATGCACCTACCGAAATAAGAAGAAGAACCGGTATAGAAATAAGCAAACGATTTAAAATGTAGCTACGCACATACTGTCCCCCCTCTTGCAAAACTAATCCTAAAAGGCCGCCTTCCCTCCTTTCCGATAAAAAAAAGCAATGGCGCTTTCCGCACCATTGCTTGAAATATATTATCGCACTCAGTATCTCGCTTGTCAACCGCCTATACACATTTTATGCAGCATTTCATTTTCATAGCCATTAGTGGTGGCCCGCCCCCGGCGGCCCCATACGCGGCAGCCCCATCATCCCGCCGGTCGGCCCCGGCGGCAATACGACTTGGTCGCCTTCTTTTAATCCGCCGGTTACTTCCACACGATCCGGGCCAATCAGCCCCTTGGTGATTTTCACTTCCTGCGGCTGTCCATTCGCCAGGATTTTCACAAAAGAACCATCGGGGCGCGCTGAAATTGCCTGCGATGGAATCGTCAGCACGTCGCGCTTCTGCCCTGTCACCACCGTGACTCGTACCGTCATTCCGGGTTTTAACGGCGCTGCTGCTGCATCAATTGCAATCGTCACCGGGTAGTACACGACATTCTGTTGAATGTTGGCTTTTGCCGAAATCATAGTAATCTTGCCGACAAACATCTTCTCGGGGGCCGCATCGACCATAAAGCCAACTTTTTGTCCGGACTTAATTTTGCCAATATCCGCCTCATCCACCTGCACCTGCAACTCCAGGCAGGAAACATCGGCTACGCTCATGAGCACGATTGGATTGGATAGTCCGGGAGAAACCGTCTGCCCTGCCGGTATCGGTTTACCGACGACCGTTCCGTTGATCGGCGCGCGGATCAGCGCATCGCCCACTTGCGACAACGCTATGCTGTAGTCAGCCTCAGCCACTTGCCATTCCATTCTTGCTGCATCCAGCTCTTTGGGCGGAATAGCGCCCGCAGCCGCCAATTTTTGCAGCCGTGCAAAATCTCTGCGCCGGGTATCCAGTCTGGCGGCGGCTTGCTCGGCCACAGCGCGATAATGGCTGTCATCCAGCTCAATTAGCACCTGCCCGACCGTCACGAAATCATTTTCTGCAACCCTGACTTCGACAATCCGCCCGCTAATTTTCGAACTGATATCCACCACGTTCACCGCCGCTACAGAGCCCGTGGCCTGCACAAGCGCCCGAATCATGCCGCGCTTGATTGTCACGGTCTTGCCAAACGAAGGCGGTTTATTCGCTTTTTTCCAGTAATAATAACCGCCGCCGACCATTGCCGCCACCAATATCACTGCCAGCCAAACTTGCCAGGAGCTTCTCTTCACTGCCCTCTCCCTCGCCTTAACGGCGCACCCGTTCCATGGTCCAGACACTGACCCCGATCATGATGAACACATATGTCACCAAATTGAGCCAGGAAGCGAGCGGAGCTTCCCAGCCGCCGCCGATCGCCCGCAGCGCATAGGTGCAATGCGTAAGCGGCAACAGTTCGATGATCAGTCGCGGCAGTTCCGGCAGCTTGCTGATATTAAAAAACGTCGCGCAAAGAAACGACATCGGCAGCAGCACATACGTGCTGAAGTTGCCCATCTCCTCGTGCGAATTGATCAGCATGGCAGCAACAAACCCCAGCCCGGCAAACGCCATGCAATTTAATGTCACAATCAGCACAAACGGCACATTGATCTGAAACTTGGCGCCAAATAAAAACGCCAGCGCCACAATAATCACCGAGGAAATCAGACCGCGAAACGTTCCAGCGAGAATTTTGCCCAGCACAAAAGCCACCGGGCTAATCGGCGCCACCAAATATTCTTCGAGCGTTTTATGGTAAAGCCGGCTCATGTTGAGCGGCGAACCAACCGAGTTGAAGCTGATATTCATTGAATTGAGCGCCAGGATGCCGGGCACGATGAAATCCAAATAGCTGCCGCCCTCCAGTTGAACATTTCGCCCGAGCCCCCAGCCAAACGCAACCAAATAAAGAATTGGCGTTACCATGCGCGAAAAGATGAACGTTTTCATGCGTTGCCGCAGCACCAACCAGTCCCGCCAAAAAACCGTGCCGATATCCTGCAGCATCATTCGCTCACCTTTCTTCCCGTCAGTTCGACAAACACATCTTCCAGGTTGGAGCGGCGAATCGTTGCGGTAACCGCAAGCGTTCCGGCAAAATCGCCCGCTACGCTCCGCTGATGAAAAAATCGGCTGCAGGAACCTTCTTCTTCCATCCATTCCACGACATAAGCGCCGGTCCTGCGCCGCAACTCCTCCGGGCTATCGAGGGCAATCAGGCGTCCCTTGTCCAGGATCGCCACCCGGTTGCACAGGGCCTCGGCTTCTTCGATATAATGCGTCGTCAATAACACGGTAAAGCTTTCGCCCTGCAATCGTCGGATCAAATCCCACAGTTTGCGGCGCACCTGCGGATCAAGACCGACTGTAGGTTCGTCAAGAAACAAAATGCGGGGTCGGTGAAACAAAGCACGGGCGATCATCAGCCGCCGTTTCATGCCGCCCGACAGATTCTGCACTTTGTCGCCGATCCTCTCCTTGAGCTCGACATACTCCAGCAGTTCATCAATGCGCTGTTTTCGCTCAACCGCCGCAATGTGATGCAAACGGCCATGCAAATCCAAATTTTCGCCCACCGTCAGATCCACGTCCAGATTGAAATGCTGCGGCACAATCCCCAACATCGCCTTGACCCGTTCTGCATCGACAGGCAACGTACAGTCGCCGATGCGAATCTCGCCGGAAGTCGGCCTAGTCAGCATCGTCAGCATGCGAATGATCGTTGTCTTGCCTGCGCCATTGGGGCCTAGCAGGCCAAACACTTCACCGGCGGCAATCTGCAGGTCCAACCGATCAACTGCCGTTCGCTCGCCAAATTTTTTTACCAATTGTCGCAGCTCAATCATGGCGCTCCTTCTTTCCACCTATATTGGTTCAACTATTGGCCGCCTGTTGCGCGATATGGATCACCGCGGAATCCGACAGCTCCGCCAGATGGTAGTATGTCGCGCCCATTTCGGCGGCAACTTTTTGCGCTACGCCGAGCGAAATAAAATCGGTTTCCGTATCGATCACGACACTGGGGAATCCGGCTGCACCGATTTTTTTCGCCACAGCCATCGCCTCACCGACAGCGTCGTGCCCTGCCGCAGAACTGTTGGCCCGTCCGTCGGTAATCAGGACCAGGACCGGTCGTACATTTTTTTCTCTTCGTTTCAAATTGTGCAGCAGCTGCATCGCTTGGTCCAGTCCTTCCGCCAGCGGAGTTTTGCCGCCGGTCGGCAACAAAGCCAGACATTTCTGCGCCAGATCGACGCTGCGGGTCACCGGCAGCAGCACTTCCGCCGTAGCCCGGCGAAATGCGATCATTGCCACCTGGTCGCGTTTTTGATAGGCATCCTGCAGCATGGCAAAGATTGCCCCTTTGACCGCCCGCATCCGCTGCCGCGCTCCCATTGAACCACTGGCGTCCACAACAAATAAAAATACGTTGCCGGTACGTTTTTCGCGAACTTTTTGCCGCAAATCGGCCTTATAGATTGTAATGGCGCAACGACCTCGCGGGCGTGTCGACTGGTAGGGAGCGGCGGCGCGCAAGGTTGCATCGAACGCCAAATCAGTCAAAACTCCAGGCGGCAAGCTGGTACGGACATAGCGCCCCTGTTTCAAATCCGTCCGGGTCAGGCTGCGCTTGCCACTGCCTTGCCTGGCATGGCGGTCCTGCGGCAAATCTACTTTCATTTGTGCAGCCGAAAACTGCCGGTCAATATCCGCCGTACGTTCCTCTGCTTCGCCCTGATCGGGCGGCGGCGGTTCTTTGGCGTCATCCGCTTGATCCGGGGGATCAGACTGGTCCTGTTGTTCGTTTTGCGGCGGGGGCGGGTTTTGTGCCGCATCTTCATCCTGCGGTGGCGGGGAATTCTCTTGCCGCATTCGGTGCGGCAAAACAAAATAGGCAGCCCGTTCCATATCGGCAGGAAGCAAGTAGTCCCGCGCCGCCAGCGCGGCAATCGCCCGGGCAGCTTCCAACAAAAACAACTCGGCCCGATGACCGGCCGAATTGGCCTGAGCACAGTATTGGGCTGCCAATTGCATCATCGCCGGATCAATCGTTATCTGACTCAGCAGCTTACGCGCTGCCAAGCAACGGTTTTTCAGTTGCTCGGTTTCCTCGCGATATTTTGCGGCAAAACCGGCAGCGTCCCGTTCCCAGGCCAAAACCCGCCGCATTACTTCTACTCTGGTCGCTGGATTCATTTCCCGCTGCACAGCCGCAAACAAGCCAAATCGGTCCAGCACCGCCGAGCTTAATGTGGCTTCCTCCGGGTTCATCGTGCCAATCAGCGTAAGCTTGACCGCATGTTGATGGGAAATTCCTTCCCGTTCAACGGCATTGACGCCCCAATCCGTTACCTCCAGAATCCCGGTTAGCACTTCCCGCCGCAGCAAATTAATCTCATCCACATATAAAATCTGTTCATGCGCCCGCGCCAGCAAACCCGGCGAAAACACTTTCTTGCCGCTGGTCAGCGCCTGCTCCAGATCGATATTGCCAAACACCTGATCCTCGCTCGCGTTCAGCGGCAGCTCAACAATCCGCTCAGACGGCGCCAGCTGCGCAAGTGCACGCACCAACACCGATTTGGCCGATCCTTTTTCGCCCGCCACCAGCACGCCGCCGGTTTTGGGGTTGACCAGCGCGATCAGCAATGCGTCTTTGACATCCGCCTGGCCAACTACGGCCGCAAAAGGGAAACCCCATCGTCTAGACATTTTGCACTCCTTTAAACCGGATCTGCAAATAGATTTTCCACGGCAGACCAGTCCAACACCGCTTCCTCAAACGGACGCCGGCGCATCCGGTGCGGCAGCGTCAAGCGAGCCGCTTTTTTAATATCCTCGGCCAGCACCTGCTGCCGACCGGCAAAGGCCGCCAATGTCAGCGCCGCCTTGATGACCGTGATATCGGCGCGATGTCCATCTACATCCAGTTGAATCGCCAGATTGGCGACCAACAATAACAATCCCTCATCGACCTGCACTTTAGGCAGCAGACGCCGGGCCCGCCAGATCGCCTGCCCCAGCTCGCTCTGTTCCGTTTTATATGTTTCGGCAAAACGATCCGAATCCTGCTCGTAGCCCAACCGCCGCTTGATAACTTCCACTCGCTGCGTCGCTTCATGCTCGCCGCTCACCGTAACCGACAAGCCAAACCGGTCCAGCAGTTGCGGCCTGATATCTCCTTCTTCCGGGTTCATCGTACCCACGAGCACAAACCGGGCTGGGTGAGAATACGATACGCCCTCCCGTTCCACAGTATTGATTCCCATTGCCGCCGCATCCAGCAGCACATCCACCACATGATCATCCAGCAGATTAATTTCGTCGACATATAAAATATTGCGATTCGCCTGCGCCAAAATCCCCGGTTCAAACTTCTTTTCGCCAAACTGAATCGCATGCTCGATGTCCAACGTGCCAACCACTCGGTCCTCGGTGGCGCTGACCGGCAATTCCACCACTTTCATCTTCACCGAATGAGTAGGCAAAGCCTCCTGGCCTGCTACGCGTTCGGCGCAACGGTCGCACAAATGATGCAGCTCCGCCGGGTCGCAGCGAAACGAACAATCCTGCACCGCTTCCATCGCCGGCAGCAAATCGGCAATCGCCCGCACCGCCGTGGATTTGGCCGTGCCTTTCTCGCCTTTGATCAATACCCCGCCCAAGCCGGGATTAATCACATTCAGAATCAGCGCCAACTTCATGTCATCCTGCCCTACGATGGCGGTAAACGGATATACACCTGTTCTCATGATGAATCCCCTTTGCATTTTTCTATCTGGTCATTGTGCGATGTTGATACTCCTGAATAAATGCCTGTTTCAATTCACATTCCGGCGGATACGCCTCATTGGCGCAGCCTGCGCCATACCACCGGGCGAAACAGCCGCCGCCGCACAGGGAAAACGAAGTGCAGGCCGGACAAAACGCCATGCTGCCGCGAATGCGTTCGCCGATCTCCCTTACCTTGGTTGCATCGACTCCGTTTTCCAGATCCCCTAGACGAAACTCCAGCAGCCCTGACAACGATGCACAGGCAAACACCTCGCCGAGCGGATTAACAAACGCCGCCTCGCCGTTCATGGCATGACAATGGGCAAAGCCGTCGGCGCATTGGCAGCTAAGCGACTCGACCCGATCTCTATGGGCAAAAATCAGTGTTTTTCCTGTAGTTTTTGCCAACTGATCAGCAGTCGACAGTACTTGTTGCAGCGCCAGTTTTAAATCGTCCGCGCTCGCTGGCTTAACCGCCGTACCGCGCCCCTGCGCCCTGAGCAGATCAAAACCGATTTTGCCGACATTGCCCAAATAATAGGCCATTTCGACGATACCGCTCAGCTGACGCACATTGCTATCGGCTACTACGCAGGTAATACCGGTTGCCACCCCTACCGAAGCCAAAGTAGCAGCCCCGGCTAAAATCCGGCGGCTCGTTCCACTCCCGTCCGGCAACTGGCGCAGCGCGTCATTTTGCGCGGGACGCCCGTCTAGGCTAATTCCGACACCGATTTTATGGTCGCGAAAAAACATTGCGATCCGCCGATCTATCAACGAAGCGTTGGTTTGAATCTGCAAGATGGCAGGCAGTCGCTGCTGCTCAACATAGGCAACAATTTCTTCAATCAGATCAAACGCCAGCAACGGTTCGCCGCCGCTCAGCTGCAATACGAACCGCTGTCCGCCCGCCGCAGCCATATCGATCGCCTTTTGCGCGGTAGCAAAACTCATACGCGCTTGCGGCTGCGCGTGGGCATAACAATATACACAGGCAAAATTACATTGCCCGGTCAGCCCCAAAATCAGCAGCCGAATTGCCGGCAATTCTATTAGGGCCTCAGCGTTAGACCTCATCGTTCTCGGCCCGCTCTTCCAATTCCCCTTCAATTGACAAATATAGAGTTCGCAGCTCTGCCAACGTTTCGGGGCGGGCTTGCCACATGCCGCGTTGCTGCGCTTCCAGCAATTTTTCGGCGATACGTCGCAAAGCCCACGGATTGACCTGCTGCATCCATTGCTGCAGCGCAGGGTCAAGTGCGTATTTTTCGGCCAACGACTCATACATCCAGTTTTCCATCACTTGGCTCGTAGCATCCCAGTCGTAGCAATGAGCGGTTACTGCCGCCAGGTCGGCCGCTCCTTTGTAGCCATGTTTTTTCATGCCTGCAATATATTTTGGATTCAGTGCTTCGCCACGGAAAACCCGCGTAAACTCTTCTTGGAGACTGCGGACGACGACCCGACCGCGGTCTGAACTGTCGCCGCAATAGGAGCGGGGCGCACTGCCCCGCAGGCTGCGAACCGCAGCGACCATCCCGCCATGATAGGCGTTGAAGTCATCCGAGTGCAGCAAATTGACTTCCCGGTTGTCCTCGTTTTTCACCGTCACTTCCATTGTAGCCAGACGCCTGATGAACCGTTCCGGCAGAAACTCGCCCTTGGCTTTGGCCCCGTAAGCATAAGCGCCCCAACGCACGTACACTTTCCCCAGATCGTCCACAGTTTCCCAATTTTTCGCTTCCAACAGCGCACCGACACCTGCGCCGTAGCTGCTGGGCGGGCAACCGAATATCCGGTAGCCTGCCTGCGCACGCGCTTCCTTGTCGTCCAGTCCCGTCTGCGTCAATTCCGCCGCTTCTGTTTCGATATGCTTTCGCACAAAATTCTGTTCGTAGGGCTCATCCTGAGCCGCCGCGAGCGCCACTGCCTTGTCCATCCACTGCACCGCAAACGGCATCGCATCGCGAAACAGGCCGCTGATCCGCGCCGTTACATCAATCCGGGGCCGCCGCAGCTCCGTCAGCGGAATCACTTCCAGCCCGGTCACCCGACCGCTACTTTTTTGCCATACCGGGCGAATGCCAAGAAAATATAGAAACTGGGCAATGCACTGTCCTCGGCTGCGCATATTGGCGCCGCTCCACAAAATGACACCGATGCTCTCCGGGTAATGTCCTTCCTCAGCAACAAAACGTTCGATCAGCAAATCGCCCAACTGCTTGCCGCATTCCCAGGCAACCAGCGACGGCAGCATGCGCGGGTCAACGCCATAAAAATTGCGTCCAGTCGGCAAAATATCGGCCATCCCGCTGGTCGGCGCGCCGGCCGGTCCCGGTTCGACAAACCGCCCGCTTAGAGCAGCCAGCGAATTGTCCATTTCTTGGGCCGTCAGCGCCAGATTACGTTGCAGCGGGCCGCACAGGTATTGCAGCACCTGGTATAGCGCCGCCAACTTTTCCGCCGCAACATTTTGCAGCCACTCAAGCTCCGGTTGCAGGATCGGCCAAACAGAATCCAATGCGAAATCCGACGCCTGTAGTCGTTGCACCAGGTCGCGACAAACCTCACGGACCTCGTCCAGCACAGAGTCGTCATCAGCGCCGTAACCTTTGATTGCCGCCACGCTGGCGAACAGAGACGGAATATCGCCATTTTGCAGCCGGGTCATCGCCAGTAAATATTCCACCAATGTATCGCCGGCTGGCGCCTCGCCGAGAATATGCAGTCCAACTCGGATTTGCATATTTTTCAGGTCGTTGACACAGGCATGCAGCTGTTCCAAATAAGCTTCGAAATCAGCAGCCGCTTCCGGCGGTTTCACCGCATCGGTCAGATTTGCCGCTTTTGCCGCCGCCAGGATTTGTTGCGCGGTTTCCGGCAGTTTTTCCGGTTGATTGAGTCGGTAGTGCCAGTACTCATCCACCAGCCGCTCCACTACCGCCAGTTCGTCATAAACGCCGGCATGACTCATCGGCGGCGTCTGATGGCCGATAAGGCAGGCGGCGCCACGCCGTTTCGCCTGCATCCCCTCGCCAACGATGGTAATAAGGTACGGATAAATATTCGGCAAATCGCCCAGCGCCAGTTCAGGATAACACTCGCCGGACAGGCCGGTCGCTTTCCCCGGCAACCACTCCAGCGAACCGTGAGTTCCGATATGCATCACCGCATCAGCGCCAAACTGGTTGCGCAGCCCTTCATAATAGGCCAGATAATGATGCGTCGGCGCGCAGTCCGGCGAATGATAAATCTTGGCCGGGTCCTCGCCAAAGCCGCGCGGCGGCTGAACACCGACAAAAATATTTCCCAGCAGCATTCCCGGCGCCAGCAAAGCATCGCGATGCACAAACACGCTTCCTGGCGGCGTTCCCCAATCATTTGCCAGTTGCGCAGCCGGTTTGGCCGGCAACTGATCAAACCAGTTCCGATAATCTGCCGCTGATAAACGGCTCGTTACTGCATCCGCCGCTTTTTCATCGAGAAATTCCCGGTCGTTGGTTCCGCAGGCAATCAATGAATTCATCAGGCTCTGACTGTCAGCCGGCAATGTCCCGACATTATAGCCTGCCTGCTGCATTCGTCGCAGCAAAGCCAATACGCTGGCCGGTGAATCGAGCCCGGCAGCATTGCCAATACTGGCGTTGCTTGGCGGATAGTTGTGAAAAATGATTGCGACCTTCTTCTCCGCATTGGGTTTATGTCGCAACCGCGCCCACTTTTCCGCCTTTCGGGCCAGTAAGTCCATTCTTTCGGCAATCGGCGGATGGTGGATGTCACCGCCGCCCCGATCCTCCTTACTGGCAAACGGAACGCTGTGAATCACGCCGTCAAACTCCGGCAACGAAACACTGAACGACAAATCCAGCGGGGTAAGGCCCTCCATGTTTTCCCGCCAATCCGGCTCGCTTTGCAGCAAAGTATACGCCTGCAAAATCGGTCGATCCAATCGTTTAAAAAAGGAGATATCGATCGGTCGCCCCACTGTCAGCGAAAACTTCAGCGTATTGATCAATACATCGATCCGCCAGCCGGATTCAGCGCGAAAATAGGTTTCGACCGCCGTATCGACACCGGTGCTGTGTTGAAGCGGGTCCGCCGCCCAATGGCTAAACACGGGAATCACATTCATTCCCCGGTCCATTAGCGTCTTAATCAATAAATTTTGATGGTTTAAATCGCCCCATATCCACTCATCACGGGGAATTAGCAGCCCCACGGTCAGCCGTCCCTGCTGCAGCCAGCCTTGCCGTGCATACTCGCTCAAACTGCCAATCCGCTGATGGCTGTGCGGGTGGATAATACCGCACCAGGGAAGTTCACGCTGCTCACCCAGTTTTTCCGCGTAACCACAAAACCGCTTGGCCAGCCAGCGCCACAGATTACGGAAGTTATTCTGCCCGCTGTACAGCAAATAGCGATTGACCGTATCGATGTCAGTCGCAGAAAATCCGCTACCCGTATCAGACTGGTCAACGCCCGACCCCATCAGCAAATGCGGCTTGCCTATTTGCCGCAAATAATTCATAGTGTGCTGCAGCCACTTGCTTTCAGAGGAACTGCCCATCCAGGAAATCAGTACAACCGCGGCATTCGACAGCTGCTTTTGCCAAG
>JBGSKE010000020.1:0-5146 GCA_041741355.1 Negativicutes bacterium
CGCAGCAACGCAAGGCCGAGCTGGCCCGCCGCAAGGAGCAAACGGTTGCCGAACAGTTGCGGGCGATTCAGCAGGAACTGGATGCAGCGGAAGATGAATTTGAAACGGTGAATGACCAACTGGAAAACACCGAGCTGCATATTAAGTCCAATATCGAGCTAACTAACCGTTTGACCAAAAAACTGGAGGTGCAGACCAAGACGTTGCATCGCCGGATTCGTGATATTTATAAGAACGGTCAGGTCAACTATCTTGATGTATTATTCGGCGCTAAAGACTTCAATGACTTTGTTGGTCGAATGGATATCCTGAAAAAGATCATTGCCTATGACAATGCGTTGATCCAGGGAACTAAAGCCGACAAGGAAACCTTGCGCAAAGCCAAGGAACAACTGGAGACGGACAGGGCCAAGATTGTGGAACTGCGGAAACTGGCGGCCGCCAAACGGGAACAGGTGGCCAGCCGTCGCCAGGAACGGCGTGGCGTGCTGGATGCCGCAACTTATGAACGGGAGACGGCGGAACAGGCCTACCGCGAACTGATCGAAACATCGCGCCAGATCGAGCAGCTCATCAAGCGGATTCAGTCCGGCGAAAAAAACATCGGCGGCAGCACAGGCACGATGACCTGGCCGGCGGAAGGGGAAATCACTTCTCCCTTTGGTTGGCGCGTGCATCCGATTTTTGGTACCCAGCGTTTGCATACCGGAATTGATATCGGCGCCGATTATGGCGACGCAATTCGGGCGGCTGACGGCGGCGTGGTGATCCATGCCGACTGGATGGGCGGCTACGGCAATGCGGTGATTATTGATCATGGCAACGGCATATCCACATTGTACGCTCACAATTCCCAGCTATTGGTCGATGAAGGGCAAACTGTGGCTAAAGGGCAAACGGTGGCGCGCTGCGGCTCTACGGGCTATTCGACCGGGCCCCATCTGCACTTTGAAGTGCGACAAAACGGTTCGCCGGTCAACCCGCTGAACTATCTGCCCTGATATAGAATGAGGTGTGAATTTTGAATAGTCGACGCAATCTAATCATCGGCGCTGTTGCGCTAGTCTTGGTGACCTTTCTGCTTACCGCCGGGGGCGCTCTTTATATGTTCAGTCAGGTTGTCCCGGACACGACCGGGGCGGTTAAACTGATGCGGGCGATGGATGTGGTGCGGACGCGCTATATCGAGCCGGTCTCGGTCGATACCCTGATGAACGGCGCCATCCAGGGCATGGTAAAGTCGCTGAACGATCCGTATTCGATTTATATGGACGCCAAAATGTATCGCGAGTTCCGCATGGAAACCGAAGGGACGTTCAGCGGAGTTGGCATCGTGATCAGCGTCAAAGACAAACACCTGACCGTGGTTTCGCCGATCGAGGGAACGCCGGGTGAAAAGGCGGGTATCCGCAGTGGCGACCAGATCGTGAAAATTGACGGCAAAGATACCAAGGATATGGCGTTGGACGAAGCGGTGAGCAAGATCCGCGGCAAGGAAGGCACCGATGTGACGTTGACGCTCAGACGGGCTGACAGCCTGAAGGATTACAAACTAACCCGGGCCAATATCGAGATCAAGACGGTGTCCAGCCGGATGTTGTCGGATAAGATCGCTGTAATCCGCCTGTCGATGTTTAACGAAAAAACCGCCGCCGAATTTTACAAACAGTATGAGGCACTGGAAGCGCAGGGGATGAAGGCGACGATTCTGGACTTGCGCGATAATCCAGGCGGCCTGCTCGATTCAAGCGTCAAGGTTTCCAATAAGCTGGTGCCGAAAGGAACTGTGGTTTCGGTGGTCACGCGCGACGGGCAGACCGAGGTTCACCGGTCCAGTCTGGATAAAGTGAAGTATCCGTTGGCTGTCCTGATCAACGGCGGCAGCGCCAGCGCCTCGGAAATCGTGGCCGGCGCGGTGCAGGATACCGGCGCGGGAACGCTGATCGGCGTAAAAACATTTGGCAAAGGTTCCGTGCAGTCGATTCTGAAACTGAGCAATGATACGGCGATCAAACTGACCATCGCCAAATATGCGACGCCGAAGGACCGCTTTATCAATGGAATCGGCATTGAACCGGATTTGAAGGTCGAGAATCCCGAACCGAAAGCCGATGCGGCAAATCGACCGGGACGACTGCCGATCACCAGCGCCAATGGGCAACCTCCCAGCCCGGATCAACCGGCCGACTTGCAGATGGAGGCCGCGATTACTTTACTCAAGGGAAAACTGTAATGTCGACGCCTTGGCTGGAACTTCTTCAGCTGTTGGTACTGACGATGTTGACAGTACTGGTGGAGCCGCTGTTTTGGATCGTGATGGCCATCGTGGCTTATCAGTACCGGCAGATGCAGCGCAACCAACTGGCAATGTTCGGGGTGACGGGCACTCCGCTGGGCCGTCAGGTGATGTGGGCGATTTTTTATGGCGTCGTTGGCGGTGTATTGGGCAGCGTGGTGCTGACGTTGGTCGGTGTCAATATTGATCGGATGGGTTTTCAATACATCTGGCCGCTGGCGATCATGCTGGCGCTGATTAATATGCGATTTCTCTGTTTTGCCTATGCCGGCGGCCTGGTGGCGATTAGCAACGCTTTGTTTGGCTGGCCCAATGTTGATGTGCCGCAGGTGCTAGCCTTGGTAGCCGCGCTGCATGTCACGGAAAGCGTACTGATTGCGATCAGTCGACGTTACGGCGCTACACCGGTAATTATCAAACAGGGGGAACGGCTGGTCGGCGGATTTAATCTGCAGAACTTCTGGCCGCTTCCCCTTGTTGTTTTGGCTACGGTTGCCATGCAGAGCGGCGCCTTGCCGGAAGGTGTTTTCCATACCCCGGATTGGTGGCCGTTACTGCCGCTGGGGATTGACCCGCCGGTCGGCTCGGAGTGGGTGTACGTGATGATGCCGGTGGTTGCCGCGCTCGGTTACTCGGATGTGGCGATTTCCAGTACGCCGGAACAGCGGCGTCGGCAGTCGGCGATTTCTCTTGCGCTATATAGCCTCAGTTTGTTGGCGATGGCGCTGCTTGCGGTCAAGTTTGCCTGGCTAAAATTGCCGGCGGCATTGTTGTCGCCGCTGGGACACGAATATTTGGTGCGACGGGACAGCCGGACCGAACTGGCCGGTGCGCCGCGTTATGTACCGCCGGAGCAAGGCGTGATGGTACTGGACGCGATTGATGGCGGCATTGCCAGTCAAATGGGTTTGAAAACGGGCGACATCCTGCTGGAAGTTGACGGAATGAAGACGGACCGGGGTGGAGCACTGGCCTATGCTATCGACTGGGCGTCGCCGTTATTTGAAATGAAAGTGTTGCGCGATGGACAGGAGCGGCTGCTGCCAGGCAGATTTCCGCCCGGGCCGCGGATACTGGGGCTTATTCTCGTGCCGGAAGGGCATGAGACTTATTATGTGACTATGCAGCGAGGATCGGACGGGCCGATTGCCCGCCTGTTTCAACGAGGCCTGCGTTATTTGAAGAGAGACCGCTAATGCCGGAATTTAGGGTGGAAGCGCCGTTTGTGCCACTGGGTGACCAACCGGAGGCGATTGCCAAACTGACGGAGGGAATCAAACGGGGTGACCGGGCACAGGTGCTACTCGGCGCTACCGGAACTGGTAAAACTTTTACGATGGCCAAGGTTATCGAGGCAGTGCAAAAGCCGACGTTGGTGATTGCCCACAATAAAACGCTGGCTGCGCAACTGGCCAGTGAGTTCAAGGAATTCTTTCCGCAGAACGCAGTGGAATACTTCGTCAGCTATTACGATTACTATCAGCCGGAGGCCTATGTGGCGGCTTCCGACACTTACATCGAGAAGGATTCGTCGATTAACGACGAGATCGACAAGCTGCGTCACTCAGCGACCAGTTCCTTGTTTGAACGACGCGACGTGATTATCGTGGCTAGCGTGTCCTGCATCTACGGTCTAGGTTCGCCGGATGAATACCGGGGCATGGTACTGTCACTGCGGCAAGGCCAGATCCGTGAGCGGGACGATATTCTGCGCAAACTGATCGAAATTCAGTATGACCGCAACGATGTGGCGTTCACTCGCGGCAAGTTCCGCGTGCGCGGCGACGTAATTGAAGTTTATCCGGCTGGCGCCAATGAAAAGGTGATCCGGATTTCTTTGTCTGGCGATGAAATCGAGAAGATTCAGGAAATCGACAGCGTGACTGGCGAGATTCTGTCAGAGCGCAAACATATCGCGATTTATCCGGCCTCTCACTTTGTTACTTCTCGCGAAAATCTGCTGCGGGCGGCGCATGATATTGAAGCTGAACTGGATGAGCAGCTGGTCCGGTTCAAAAAACAAGATCGGCTGTTGGAAGCGCAACGGATTGAACAACGGACCCGTTATGACCTGGAAATGATGCAGGAGATGGGCTACTGCTCCGGTATCGAGAATTACTCGCGTCATTTGACGGGCCGGGCGCCGGGCGAATCGCCGTTTACCCTGGTGGATTATTTCCCTGAAGATTTTTTGATCGTAATTGACGAATCCCATGTGACGATGCCGCAGATTCATGCGATGTACAACGGCGACCGCTCCCGCAAGCAGTCGTTGGTTGATTTTGGCTTTCGGCTGCCATCGGCGCTGGATAACCGGCCGTTGCAATTTGAAGAGTTCGAACAACGGATCAAGCAGATCGTTTATGTGTCGGCGACTCCCGCCGCTTATGAACTCAATTCGGCGACGCAGGTGGCCCAGCAGATCATCCGGCCGACCGGCCTGGTCGATCCGGTGGTGGAGATTCGACCGGTTGCCGGTCAGATCGATGATTTGATGAGTGAGATTCATGGTCGGACTGAAGCAAATGAGCGGGTGCTGGTGACGACGCTGACCAAGAAAATGGCCGAGAACCTGACCAATTACTTCCGCGAATCAGGTATCCGCGTTAAATATCTGCACTCGGAGGTGGAGACGATTGAGCGGGCCCAGATCATTCGTGGCCTGCGCGCCGGTGACTTTGACGTATTGGTTGGCATCAATCTGCTACGGGAAGGTCTCGATCTCCCGGAAGTGTCGCTAATCGGTATTCTTGACGCCGACAAGGAAGGGTTCCTGCGTTCGGATACGTCGCTGATCCAAACGATCGGTCGGGCGGCACGCAATGTGAACGGCAAGGTCATCATGTATGC
>JBGSKE010000021.1:0-3967 GCA_041741355.1 Negativicutes bacterium
TCGCCGGATATTGCCATGGGTGTCGATGTGGGTGGCGCCGGTGACCAGGGAATGATGTTCGGTTATGCGACCAACGAAACTCCCGAATACATGCCGTTGTCGATTGCTTTGGCGCATAAACTGGCCAAGCGGCTTTCCGAAGTCCGTAAAAATGGTGAACTCGATTATCTGCGCCCCGATGGCAAAACCCAAGTCACAGTGGAATATGATGGTGACAAGCCGGTGCGGGTGGACACCATCGTTATTTCGACCCAGCATAGCCCTAAGGTCAAAATTTCCTATAACAGCGAGCATGCAGGCGAAAAAATGAGCGCCGTCGTTGCCGACTTTCTTAAAAAAGTTGTCGAACCGGTGGTGCCGGCGGAACTGATTGATGCCAACACCCGTTACTTTGTTAATCCGACCGGCAGCTTTGTCGTGGGCGGACCGCAGGGTGACGCCGGCCTTACCGGCCGCAAGATCATTGTCGACACTTATGGCGGCATGGCCCGTCATGGCGGCGGCTGCTTCTCCGGCAAAGATCCAACGAAAGTCGACCGCTCTGCAGCCTACGCCGCCCGTTATGTGGCGAAAAATGTCGTAGCTGCCGGACTGGCGGATCGCTGCGAAATTCAGCTGGCTTATGCGATCGGTGTAGCGGAGCCGGTATCTGTGTTGGTGGAAACATTCGGCAGCGCAAAAGTGGCCGAAGATGTAATTGCCAAATTGATTGTCAAGCATTTTAATCTGACGCCAGCTGGAATTATTAAGACTCTCGATCTGCGCCGACCGATTTACAAACAAACAGCGGCCTACGGTCATTTTGGCCGGACGGATGTCGAACTCCCTTGGGAGAAGACCGATAAAGCCGAAGTTCTGCGCCAGGAAGCCGGTCTGTAAAAGTACAGCTGAGCAAAATTAGCGAAAAATAAAAAGATTGGTACGGAGCTGAGCAATCAGTTCCGTATTTTTATATCTAGATGCACGTTTACGTCGCCTCATGCATATTAAAAAAATATGTATGAAGAAGAGGGAAAAATCACTGTTGAGGCGAAAACAGAATTGACTGAAAAGCACCGATGTTTTATAGAAACCCTCTAGGGAACCACTCTACTAATAGCTGATTTTTTCTTTGCGGTCTTAGTACGTCTCCAATTTTGCCCGCCCGATGCTCCACTTTGGCTAGCTTTAGAACAGTCTTCCACCTTGGGCAGATACCCTGTGGATGCTATCGCTGCTTTTTCTTCCCGCTATCAGCAGGTTGGCAAAAGCAAATATGATGTAAAATGGCTGTTTATTGTTGGAGGGAATTTTGATGTGTAAAATAGGGATCGTTGCTAATTACTCAGGGTTTGAAACATTTGCCCGGCAGGTAGCGGAAGAAATGAGCCAAAATATTGCTGTCCGCATTGGTAATCTTGAGGATGGATTAACGGCAGCGCAAGAGCTAACCAACGAAGAAGCGGTTGACGTGATTATAGCCCGTGGACATACGGGCGATTTAATTCGAGCAAATGCTGACATTCCAGTAATCGTAATTGAAAATACAAATTTCGATTTGGCAACGGCTCTGCATAGTGCTTCGAAAAATGGCGGAAAAATTGGTTTTCTGGATTATAAACGCGATAAAAAAACGTATGATTTGGATATTGTTTGCAGTTTACTGAACCTGGAGGTTTTGCATTTTACGTTTTCAAAGCTGTCAGAAACGGAGCATATAGTGGCGGCGGCTAAAGAAGCGGGAGTTTCAGTTCTGGTAGGTACGGGCAGTTGCGTAGTCAAGCAGGCGGAGGAGATCGGAATCGTCGGAATCCTTTTGCGAACGAGTCATGATGATTTTGTCGAGGCGCTTAAGCGGGCGAGAATGGCTTTTGAAATCAAAAAAAAGGAAATTGAAAAAGCCAGATGGTTAAAAACCGTATTTGACAATTTTTATCAAGGGATTATGTCCGTTGCCGAAGACGGCACCGTAAGTGTTTTTAATCAAGCGATGGCGGAAATCTTAGGTATTAAAGAACATGAGGTGCTGCATCGGAAAATTGAGGACATTGCCCGAATATACACCCCGATTTGTTCGGTTTACGGAGATGGACACGAGATTATCGGCGATGTTATGGAAATCGATGAAGCGCAAGTCGCGGTAAACAGGTTTGCATTAAAGTCTGAAGAGGGATTTCACGGATTATTGATTAATGTTCAAAAAACGAAGCAAATCCAAGAGTTGGAGGGGCGGGTCAGAAAAAATCTATATGCGAAAGGTTTAGTTGCCAAAGCTCACTTCACGGATATCGTCGGAACCAGTTCCGGGATTACCGAACTGCGAGATCAAGCTGTTAAATTTGCCTGCTCAAAAGCGCACATCTTGATTTGCGGCGAAAGTGGAACCGGTAAAGAACTTTTTGCCCAGAGTATTCATAACACAAGTGATTGCAGCAAAGGGCCGTTCCTGGCTGTTAATTGCGCTTCTTTGCCGGACAACCTGCTGGAGAGCGAACTGTTCGGGTATGAGGAAGGCGCATTTACCGGGGCCCGTCGTGGCGGCAAACCGGGATTGTTTGAAATCGCTCATGGCGGCACACTTTTTTTGGATGAAATTGGTGAAATGAGCGTTGCTCTCCAGTCGCGTTTGCTTAGAGTGATTCAGGAACGGGAAGTACTTCGTTTGGGCGGAGATAGAGTGATTCCAGTCGACGTGAGAATCATTTGTGCGACAAATAGGGATTTGATCCAACGAATTAAAATGGGAGCCTTTCGCGAAGATTTGTATTACCGGATCAATGTGTTGCGTTTGACGATCCCCCCTCTACGGGAACGACCAGACGACATACCTCATATCGCCGGAAAGCTTATCCGCAAGCACGCGCGCAAGAATGGGAAAAGAATCGAATTGCCGGATGAATTGCTGGAAGTATTAAAAGGGTATGCGTGGCCGGGAAATGTTCGCGAACTGGAAGCTTTTTTAGAACGATTTGTTGTTCTGGTGGATGAAAAGGGGGATGAGCAGGAAATCTTTCGGCAAATGGAACGGCAGTTGGGTGCGCGTGATTCCGGTGTGCCGAAGGGAAAGCTCGCGCAAACGACAGAGTGTATCCAGGTAAATATAGGCACTATGAATGAGATTGAATTACAGGTTATGAACCAGCTAAACCAACGACTGAACGGTGATAAGGATGGAGTAGCTAAAATTTTAGGTGTTAGCAGAACAACAGTGTGGCGACGGTTTAAAGATATCGATTTCAAATTGCAATAGTTTCAATCTGAATTTCAAAATGAAACAAAAATCGGGGACTATCCCCGGTTTTTGTTTATTTTGCAACAATATGTGTTCATAATAGCCTGGCATCAATCTTGCATAAGTTGAATAGTGAGACTATTTAGAGAAAGAGGGGGTTCGCATTATGAGTTCTGTTCACCGACCGTTGGTAAGTGGGGTATTGGTGGCAATGCTTTTGGTTATGTTACCATTTGTTTTGCTAGGATGCGGAAAATCGCAAGAAACAGGTAAGGATACGATCAAGCTTAAAGTTGCCGATATCTATTCGAACACACACTATGTCAGCAAAGGCAGCATCCAGGTATGGATGAAAAGAGTCACGGAACTGACCAAAGGCAAAGTCCAGTTTCAATACTTTCCCTCCCAACAGATCGGCAAAAGTGCGGATATGTTGGATGTGGTCAGTAAAGGGGTCGCTGATATAGGGTACGTTCCGTTTCCCTATTTCAGCGGACGTATGCCACTTATTACAGGTGCCGGCGCGATATCGGGAACGTGGAAAAACTGTACTACGGGAAATCCGGCGGTGTTGGCGGTTGCAAATGCCAACCCTGTTCTGGAACACGACTTTCTTCGCAATGGGGTCCGACCGCTGTTACCTTTCGCCAACCAGACCTTTCAATTGTTGACTAACAAAACTGCCGTTAACAGTCTGGATGATATCAAGGGGATGAAAATTCGCAGCAGCGGCGGTGTAATGGATAAAATTATAGC
>JBGSKE010000022.1:0-1796 GCA_041741355.1 Negativicutes bacterium
GTTGGCGTCGTCCGTTACGGTTGGCGGCATGTTTACTATAGCCGGGTTTCAGGCGATCGAAAGTTTTGAAAATGACCAGTGTTATTTTGTTCAGGGACAGAAGCGCGCTATCTAGCCGAATAGGAGGTTTCGCTTTATGAAAAAGAAGCGCCCGCTCCTTAAAACGGACGAAGAAGCAGAAAAATCAGTTGATACCGTAGATTTGAGCAAATACGATCTTTCCTTATAAAAAAAATCACTTTCATTTATTCGCTCCAACGTCAGGCCATCAGCCTAAAGCCCGTTAGCCGTATCGCGACATGTTGCAGGCCTGGCCATATTTAACCGGGCCTGCTGTTTTTGTCATAATTCCAAATCAAATGTCACTCCGCACAAAGCAGCTTCCTTCTGCAAATCTTCAAAAACAACAGTGGATATGGGAACCCCGTGCGCCAATCGTTCTGAACGCCTGCGCAGTTCAATCTCACCTGGCAAGAATATCTCTTGAATATTTGCAGCCTTTGTGCTTGCTTTTATCTCACGAATCATTTGATCCATGTGGTCGCAGAAATCTTCGACCGTCTGAAATGCTGCGATATTAATCGCACTGAAATAGTGACTGGTCCCGGATGGTTCTTCGAAGTTCGCATACATGTCATTGAGATGCTTGCCAAACATCGAATTGGCCAGCACACCTGTCAGCGTATCAATCAGTAGCGCGATCGCCGATCCTTTGGGCCCGGCGAAAGGCAGTACGGTCCCAACAAGCGCCTCGTTAGGATCGGTTGTAACCCTCCCCTGCTTGTCCAATGCCCAGTCCGCCGGAATCGGCTGATTCTTTTTGGCGGCGATAATGATTTTCCCCCGCGCCACGACACTGGTTGCCATATCTGCCGTAATTGGCAGTTCTTGATTGGCTGGAATCGAAACCGCAAAGGGATTTGTGCCGAAATATGGGTCTCGTCCGCCCCACGGGGCCATGCGAGGCGGCCCGTTGGTCGCCGACATGCCGATCATTCCGTGAGAAATAGCCATTTTAGTGTAATAGGAAGCCATTCCGTAATGGTTGGAATTTCGCACAACGCAAAGAGCCATGCCGGCAGTTTTTGCTTTTTGAATCGTCATTTCCATGATTTTTTTCGATACTGCGGCGCCCATGCTATTTTCGGCATCAATTACAGCTGTTGCCGCCGCTTCGGTAATAATCTTGATACTGCAGGCAGGATTAACGACGCCGCACCGTATCCTTTTCAAATAAATCGGCATTCTGCTGACGCCATGCGACTCCACGCCAGCTAAATCGGCTTCCACCAAGTTGTCGGCATTCACCTCCGCTTCATCGGCAGGAACGCCAACCGACTGGAACAATCGTGAGCAAAAATCATTCAATTGTTTTGCTGGAATCAATTTTTCCTCAGTCGTCAATGAATTCACACCCTTTTTCTTTCAAGGTCTTATCGATCCAGGCCCGATCCCAGGTTCCCTCTTCAATCGCCTTGAATATGCCGGCTTCTTTGGCAAACGTTGCTTTGGCCTTTTCCAATGCATCAGCCGCGTCTGCTTGCGGAATAATGACCACGCCGTCCGCGTCGCCAACCACGATGTCGCCGGGATTGACGCAAACTCCGCCACAGCAAACCTGCACATTGATTTCACCCGGACCGTCCTTGTAGGGTCCCATTGGCGTTATTCCCTTGGCAAAAACTGAAAACTCCATATCAGCCAGTGCTCCCGTATCTCGCACTGCGCCATCGATCAAAAAGCCTGCAATCCCCTTTTTCATTGCATAGCGCATCATGATCTCGCCAACGGCGGAG
>JBGSKE010000023.1:0-3004 GCA_041741355.1 Negativicutes bacterium
GAGTCGCCGACTTTCGGCCGCAGTTCCAGAACCCGACCGTTAGTGGAGGGAGCGATATTGACCATGCCGGCGGTGTCGACCATCAAACCGGTTCCTGAGACTTTATCGGCCATGACGCCGAAAAAGGCCCAGACAATACCGGAAATAATCAAAAACATAACTGTCAATAAACCAACCCAACCGACCGGATTGGTCACGGAGTAGAGCTTGTCCAGCTCATCTGGCGACTGCAGCCTGTCCAGCGCTTTCTGCTGGAACAGTTCACGCTTTTTTTCTGCCATCACTTACCCTCCGACGTCTGATTTTTCGGGGCGGACTCGAGGACAACCTGAACTTTGGTGCCTGGCTGCAGGCCTTCTAAACAGGTTAGCGCCACGACATCGCTTTCCTGCAAACCGTCGATAATTTCGACATATTCATCATCCTGAATGCCGATCCGAACTGTTCGTTCCGCCAACCGACCGTCGGCTGCAATCATCAATACTTTAAGCGCTGTTTTGCCTGTGACTGCTTTGCGAGGTACGGTCAGGACGCGGCGTTTTTTTGTGCCATAGATTTTTGCCCGGTAATAAGTACCTGGTTCCAGCAAGCCGCCGGCGTTTTCGACTTGCCAGACCACCGAACGGTAAGGGGCTGCGACCTCCAGCGGCGGATTGATTTTATCCAGCCGAATCGCAAAGCTGAGTTCGCCTGTAGCTCCTTCCTGACGGTAATTGGAGGCGTAGGATTTGCTGATTGTACGGTTTTCCGGCAATACCAACTGGAAAGCCGAATCAAGTGACAGCAATTTTTCCAGCACTTCCTGGCGCATGTTTTCTCGCGCTGACAGGGTGGAAAAATCGCCGATCATCAACATCGCTTCGCCGGCCCGCATAAACGCGCCCTCTTTGGTATAGAGTTTCAGGATATCGCCGTCGCGCGGCGCAAAGATTTTCTGTCCGGCCAGCCGGGAGATCAACTGGTCGCGTGTAGCTTCTGCCGACATGACCATCGCTGCGCCGGCGGCCTGATTGGCGGCGGCTTCATCCAGTTGTTGCTTGGAGATTCCGGCGGCATCAACCAGCGCTTTATAGCGAGTGAGGGTGTTGTTATATTTGATCAGATTGGCCCGCGCTTCGTTGATTTTTCCTTCCGCCTGCAGGACCTGGGAAGGGAGTTCGTCATTGACAAGCTCTCCCAACAGTTGACCGGCCTTGACTTGATCGCCGGGGTTTACGTGCAGTCGGGATACTGTTCCTTCCAGTTTGACATTTACATCCAACATCCAGGAGGATTGCAGATACAGTGCAGGGATTTCAAGGACCGGCACGATGTCGCGATAAACCGCTTTCGCGCCGATGACACGGGAATATTGGGCTGCTGCCAGTTTTTCCACATGGGCGCTGCTGGATACATTCACGTAAAGGCCATAACCTACCAGGCTGCCAACCAGTAGGATAACGGAGATCATCACAATCATGATGTTGCGTGTAGTCATGCAAGTTCTGTCCTTTCTTGGGTGATTCGCGCACCCACATTCCACAAGTGTTGTCGCTAAAATTGAATCTTTCCAGTTATTTGTATTCGGAATATGTGCGAGGATTCGTTTTTCTGCTCTCTGCCTGCGCTATTATGATCCATGATGCTCCAACGGCTGCAACCACAAGGGTTTTGCGCTGATGGTGTTTTGCAGGAGAAAAAAGTTTATAAATTGTTTAAAATTGCCGGGAGATTTTTTTGTTATAATCGGCTTAAAAGGTGGTATAGCCTAAAAATTTCAAAATCGGCTAGGTAGAAAGCAGTGAGCAAAAGGGGCGTGTCATGCAAAAAAAGATCATGGTGGCAATTCCTTCACGCAATTTGGTGGGACACGATTTGTGCGGACCGCTGGCAACTTGGCTGTACCGACAACACAGGGACGATCGCTATTGCATAGAGCTGGGCATTGGAAGCGGATTTGGCGTCGATGTGGTGCGCAACCGGATTGTTGCCGGATTTTTGGCCAGTGATGCCGAGTTTCTGCTGATGATTGATGATGATATGGCGCCGCCGGAGAATTTGCTGGAAATGGCGGAGCAAGACCGCGATATTGTCGGTGCGCTTTACTATGCTTGGGAAAAGGGGAGCGGCCCGTTTGTCGCCGCCTATTATCAAAATGAGTCCGGGCAGTATTGGCGGCCAGGGTTAGGCGAAGTTGAGCACAGCGGGCTGCATGAAGTCGCGTTAGTTGGCAGCGGTTGTCTGATCATCCATCGCCGGGTATTGCAGGCATTGCCGCAGCCTTGGTTTCAGTTTGAAATCAGTGATGATGGACAAAAGGTACTGACGCCGGAGGATTTTTGGTTTTGTCAAAAAGCAACGCAGCATGGGTTCAAGGTGTTTTTGGATACAGACCGTATCTGCGGTCACATTAAGCGGGTCGATCTGCAGGATGTCGCTGCACTGTTGATCCAGCGCAAGCAAACGGCGTTGTTCGATTTACTGGAGTAGCGGTCTGCGTTGGCGAGGAACACGAATACGCATGAGAAGGGGATAAGATGATGAGCAGCGAGCAAGCGAGACTTTTTTTGCAGAGGATGAATACGGATCTGAAGTTGCAGCAACAGATCAAACAGGAGTACCAACTGCTATTATGCGATATCGCCGGTCGGGAAGGGATGGCTGTGTCGGTTGAAGAGTTGCAGAATGAGCTAAAAGAAGAAAAATACCGACTGAACGATGAAGTTCTGGAAAAGATCACCGGAGGAATTTTCAATTCTTCGCGTGGAGGTTTCGATAATTTCGGCGGTGGCAGCATCAATACCACCGGCGGTGGATTTAACATTTTTTGATCAGAGAAACCATGCAAAATCAGGAGGGATGTAGTAATGAACGAGGCGACAATCCGTGAAATGTTCAGCGACGAAGTTTTTCTCAAGGGGTTATTCGAACTGGAAACCCCGGAGGAAGTGCAGACCGCGCTGCAGGAGAAAGACATTAAACTTTCCACAGGAGAGATTGTGAAAATCCGAGAACTGGTGTTCAA
>JBGSKE010000024.1:0-6162 GCA_041741355.1 Negativicutes bacterium
CGCAGCCCTTGCAACGACAGATACGGATAGAGCGCCCGCGCCGCTTCGGCAAACATTTCGACCATCATGACGCCTGAGACAATCGGCTGTTTCAGCATTGGCAGCGGCCGATGCTCCGGCAGCCAGAGATCGCGCGCCGCCAGAACCGAGCGGGTCGCCACCAGGGAGCGGTTGCGCCAATCAAAAGTTACTGCATCCAGCAAGGGCATTGTTGCGTTGACGGATCGATTTTCCAAGTTGTCATTAAGCTCATCCGTCGCCCGGCGCAGAACCGGCGCCGTCGCCACCAACGGCGTCTCTCTCACTAATAAGACCGGTCCTGCCGCCTGATCGCGCCTGGCCATCTCCCGACAGAAAAGCTCTGCTGCTTCCCGCGCATCGATATAGCTATAGCCGCTCCAGCGCATCAGCGCCCGGAGTTCTTCGGTATCCGCCATTCCTCCGCCTTCAACCGGCCCCAATAGCAAAGCCTGGCAGCGAATCTGCGGACATTGACGCTGCTGTAAGTCCAGGTATGCGGTCATCGCCCGGTTGGCTGCCGCATAGGCGGCCTGTCCGGCATTTCCATTGACCGCCGCAACCGAGGATACAGCCGCAAACCAGCGCAAACCTCTTCCTTGCGCCGCTCGGAATAAATTGTCGGCGCCCTGCAGTTTGACATTGACTACGGCGGCAAAATCTTCCGCCGTGATCTGCGGCAAATAGTTGTCGCGCAGTATGCCGGCGCCGTGAATCAGGCCGCTGATGTGACCGAATTCGTTTTGCACAGTCGCCAGCGCCTGTTCGCACTGATCCGCATCAGCAACATCACAGGGTAGATATCGCGCGGTTATACCAACGGCGGCTAGCTCGACCAGCAGGTCGGCAATCTCCGTCGTTCGCGACTGTCCGGCGACGCTGCTTAGCTCACTGCGCCCGAGTAAAACTAGCCGACAACCGAAGGGGATCAGCGCCCGCACCCATTCCTGAAGAATGCCGGCCCCACCGCCGGATATCACGACCACATCCGCCGGCCCCAGTTGCCAAGACGACCCCGCTGTCGCGGTCATGGGCGCTTCCTCACCAATTTCGACAAAAACCCCTTCCGGTCGGCTAAACAAAATCAGCGGTTTCAGATTTTGGTCCAGCGCCCGCCGAATGAGCGAATCGGTCAATGTCCCCTCCGTAAACTGAATGGACCGAAACAGAATGGAACGATATTCCCAGGCCAAGCTGAGCAATATTCCTTCCAGTCCGGCGGCAACTAGCCGACCGGCAGCGCGGTTTTCCGCCCGCTGCAGTAACAGAACCGCCCTGGCGCTTGCCTGGGTGCAAAAGGCCTGGATCTGCAGAAAGCACTCCGTCAGTCGCGAGACCGCCATCGCTGCCACTTGGCTCTGGTCGCCAATCCATAGCAACAGGCAGGCTAACCCGTCGCCGGCTTGCTCAGGCGATTCGACACGCGTCAGGACCGTCCCGTGATCACGCCGCAGGACGGCGGCGGCGGCGGCAGCTTCGCGCCAATCGTCTTCCAGGCAAATGATGCCGATTTTGTCCAGCGGCGAGAATTTTAAATAATCCGGCGCAGCCACAGGCGACAATTCCTGGGCAAACGTGATGCGTCGCAGTGGTTGGCGGGCGGCGGCCAGATCGGCTGTCGCAGTAAGCTCTATGGCCGCCTGTTGCGCAGCGTTCCTGTTTCGCGACGCCGCTTCCGGGCCGCAACTTTGCCGGATCGCCGCAATCCGTCCGGCAATATCACGCACGGTCCGTACACCGGCAAAATCCTGCAAATCCAGCGTGATGCCAAACCTGGTCTCTAATGCATCGGCAATGACCGGCAAACGACTGGACCGGATGGCCAGATCATCGCGCAAATCCATATCCGCCGCCACTTCTTCCGGTTCATAGCCCGTCGTCTGCACGATGACGGCAATCACTCCCGCCAACGTTGCTGCATCCACCGGGCAATCGTGATCCGGTGCGATTGTCCGGGAAGTCGGCTGGCTATCGGACGCGCCCTGCAACACAGTTTCGACCTGCTTTGTTGCTGGCTGCGGCAAACAACCATTTACAAACAATTGAGCAACCGCATTTTGCAGCGCCGCCAGTTCGATTGAGGGCAGACAGGTTGGCAAACAGTCCGCGCCTGGCAAAATGTCGCGAATCATATTGCCCAGTGATTCTCGCGGACCTGCTTCGACAAACAAATCCGCTGCATAGTCCGTATGTAACGAACGGACATTTTGCAGCCAGTCAACCGGCGAATACAGGTGTTCCGCCAACAAGCGGCGGATTTCGGCCACTTCGCCCGGAAAAGCAGCACCGGTATGATTGGACAGAACCGGAATCGTCGGTGGCAGGAACGGAATCGTCTGCAAAAACGCGGCAAACTCAGCCGCCACTGTCCGAAACAGCGGGGAATGAAACGCCATCGCCACCGGCAGTCGCGTACTCCGCAGCCCCTGCAGCGACAATTCGTCGACCAGCTTCAACGTCGCGTCGGTATCGCCGCCGATTACCGTTTGCAGCGGCGAATTGCTGTTCAGCACAAATACGCCGCGCGTCCGCTCCAGGTAAGGCGCAACGCGTTCCTGTCCCGCATGGGCCGCCACCATAGCCCCGGCATCAGCCGACAACCGACCCGCCTGTTCCATGCATAGGGCTCTTTGATTAACGATTTTGCAGCCATCGGCAAAGGAGAATACCCCGGCGATGCACAGCGCGGCAAATTGTCCCAGACTATGCCCGGCCAACGCAACCGGTTGCAGCCCTAGCGAAAGCAAGCTGCGGGCAATCGCCACTTCGAGTGCAAAAATCGCCGGTTGTTGCCAGCGGGTAGCCTGCAGTTTTTCTTCGCCTGAATCAAATAGTAAGGCCGGAATGTCAAAACCAAAAAATTCACTGGCTTGCATCAATAGGTCGCGGATTTCCGGCAGTTCTGCGTACAATTCTTGGCCCATGCCGACGTATTGGGACCCTTGACCGGAAAAAACCAACGCCGTCCGGCGCAGCGCCGGATCAGGCGGCGAAATATGCACTCCCTGCCTGGCCAAGCTGCGCCGCCGTTTTTCCGTCAAGGTCGCAGCATTCTGTAATACCCCGCTTTGTTCAAGCAACTGTTCAGCCGTCGGCGTCGAATCCGCCATGATTGCCAGTTTGTAGTTATTCCCCGCCAGCGCACGCTGAAACAGCTGCACCCCAGGCAAACCAAGGGTCGATGCAGCGAAATGGGTCGCTACGTTGGGCAGGTCGGCAGTCTCGCCCTGTTCCAATTGCACCACAAAGTTGGAACCGCCGAAGCCAAAGGCATCGACCTGAACCCGGCGCGGCCGGCCGGGCCGGCTTGTCCATGCCGCCGGTTTATTCAATATGGAAAAACCGGACTGCTGCCAGTTCACTGCCGGGTCCGGGCAGGTGCAATTCAATGTCGCAGGGTAAATTCCGGCATTCATCGCCATAATGCCGCGAATCAGGCTGTTGATCCCAGCAGCGCCGAGTGTATGGCCGATTTGCGATTTAAACCCAGCCAGCACCGTCTGTTTATCGGCTGGATAAATCGACTGCAGGGCCTGGATTTCTTCCAGATCGCCCTGTCGGGTTGCCGTGGCGTGACATTCCACCAAATCGACCTCCGCCGGTCCGTAGGGCAAACCGGCAAAAGATTGTTTAATCGCCCGTATCTGACTGTGGCGGGAAGATTCGACCATACCGGTCTCCGTATTACTGGCGCCGACTCCCGTGATATAGCCATAGATGCGGGCGCCGCGCCGCCGTGCGACCGACTCGCGTTCCAGCATGATCATACCGGCGCCTTCCCCCATCACAAAACCATCGCGATCCCGATCAAACGGGCGGGACATTTCTTCAGGCTGGCGGATTTGCCCGGTGATCCCCGCCAAAGCGCCAAGTACGGAAAACTCGAGAAAATGCAGCGCCGAGAGCGGTTCTTCCGCGCCGCCGACCAAGGCTGCGTCCAGGACTCCATTGCGCATCAACTGGACGGCGCTATGCAGCGCCACCAACGAAGAAGCGCAAGCTGCCAATACCGAGTAGCTCGGACCGGTAAAACCAAATTTATTGCAAACAAAACCAGGCACCATGCTGCTTAGCCGCCCCAGCAGGGAAGTGTCATCCTGAATTTTGCGACCGGCAACAATTTCTGTCGCCAGCGCCGTCGCCTGTTCTGGCGACACGTCGATAACCCGGCGGATGGCCGCAAGAATATCGGGAATCGCATCTCGGACCGCCAGGTCACCGCTGATCGGCGTCATTTCAGTGGCATTTTGCGACAAAATCACGCCTATTTTTTGCCGATCAATGTCGGACTGCAAGATTCCTGCGTCATCAACCGCCTGCTTGGCAGTCCACAGGGCCAGTTTTGTCGCCGTCGTCATGTTTTTGAAATCCTGCGGCGACACGTCGATATCACGTCGGTTGACCTGTAATTGTTGAAATGCCGCGACCCGGCAATAGGTTTTGCCGGAAACCATCGGCCGGGGATCAAAATATCGGTCATGATCCCATTTTTCCTGAGACACGGCGGTTATGCCGTTGCGCAGTTCGATTGACGCCCGCCAGATTTCGGCCGGACTATGGCCGAGCGAATTGACCTGACTCATACCGGTAATCGCGATTCGTTCTGCTGCGTTAGCCGACGACTGAATCTGTTGGTCGGCGCCGATGATCGCCTGATGCAGTTCGGCCAGCGTCCTGGTTTGACTCAGTACAGCCGCGCAGGTCCCGCTCATGAATTGTCCGCCAGCGACAGCGGTCGCCGCGTCAACCGGCTGACCAGAATGGGCGTCGATTTGCCGGGCCGCCAGCAATAAACTGCCTGTGGCCAACTGCTCCAGTTTGCAGCGAAAATCTTGACCCTCAGCGCGGTTAACGGCATACTCACGTTCCAGCTGCAAGATGGCAGCTGTTTTTTCGTTTCGCAATGCTCGCACACGCAGGCCAACCGCTTCGCCGGTCACAACGGTCGCAGCGTAGCCGGCCCGCAGGATTTGCTGTTGATAAACCAGACTCAAGGCGCCGCTCACCACAATCTCCGCCGTTGCCAGATACGCCGTCCCCATTTGAATCGCGTCGGCGCCAAGCATGGCCGCCATTTGCGCCGTTTTTCGGTTGCAGATGCCACCGGCCAGGATCAGGCGCCGTCCTGCAAACAGTTCCGGTCGCCGCTGTTTCAATTCAATCGCCAGCTGCGCCAACATCAAGGTGCTGTGGCAGCCGATATGCCCGCCTGATTCGCAACCTTCACAGATTACATAGCGGTAGCCGCTCTCCAGCGCCAAACGCAGCAATTCTTCATTGGGCGCGATATAGATGAGTTCGATCCCAGCCGCCAGCAATGCTTTACCCTGAGCCGGTTCCCCTGCTGCAATCACAGCGAATCGCGGCCGATGCGACAGTATCCAATTCAATTGCGCTTCGCGCTGTGGATTTTCCGCCAGCGTGATGATGTTCACTGCATAGGGCAAACCAAATAACTGCGAGGAAATCTGACCAAATTTTTGTTGTAATTGCCCTGCATCCAGCATCCCCAATGCCAGTGTCGGCAACGCGCCCGCTTTGGCTACCGCCGCCGCAAAATCCGGCGAATCGCTGATCCAGGACATTCCACCCTGGATAATCGGAAAACGGGTCCCCCAGGCGCCGGCCACGTCGCTGTCGGCGAAGCGCGCCGTTATTTGCCGGCTTTGATCCAACAAGTTCTGCACGCTGCACTGAAACCGCCGCAGCGCCTGTTTAAAATCATGACCGAATCGCCTGACGAAGGCTTTGGCGAACGTTGCCTCCACCCCTAGGGGAATCAGTTGATCCGGACCCCAGCGGCTGTGCAGCGGCAAAACCAAATGCTGCTGCAGATAGTCGCTCCATGCCTGCGGATTCTCGTCGGCGTATGCATATTGCGCTGCCGCTTTGGCGGCCCGGGAATTCCCTTTGTCAAAAACCCGGCATGGTTGCCTGCGCTGCAACCCGATCAACCGCGTATGATCCGGTCGTAATTGCTCGATTTTCTTTTGACAGGCTTCCGCAATGCCAGGCAAGTCAGTCAACCAATGCACGCTTTCAAAAACAACGCCGGCTGCGCCAGTCGCTAAAAAGGCAGCTGCCGCCTCCGGCGTCGCGACGCCGCCCCATACATGCAGTTCGAGTGGTTTACCGGCTTGGTCG
>JBGSKE010000025.1:0-3132 GCA_041741355.1 Negativicutes bacterium
ACAGGCACGGTATCGGCGGATGTAGGCTATCTGGGTCCGGCGGCGACCTACACCGAAGAAGCGTCGATTCTGTTTTTTGGCGATAAAGAGACTTTCGTGCCGAGGAAGACCGTGCCGGAAACCCTGGCTGGTGTGAAAAACGGTGAGTTTCGTTATGCGGTCGTGCCGATTGAAAACACGGTCGGCGGTCCGGTGTTTAACTATCTTGACGCTGTGATTAACGATCCGGCCTTTGCAGTCGTCGGCGAGGTGAATCTGCCGATCAGACAAACCTTGATGGTGGTGCCCGGTACGGTGCTTAGCGATATCAAAACGGTGTTATCGCATCCACAGGGGATTGCTCAGGGCAAAGACTGGCTGAAAGCCAACTTGCCTGATGCAAAACTGATTGAGGTCCCCAGCACCGCGGAAGGCGCCCGCCGGGTAGCGGAAGGCCAGGATAAATCCATTGCCGCCATTGCATCGCCGCAGGCTGCGGTGACCTACAAACTGGCTGTGCTGGCCAAACAGATCGAGGTGACGAAAACCAATGTTACCCGCTTCTGGGTGGTTACGCTGAAACCGTTCCAAAAATTCGGTCAGACCCGGACCGCGCTGGTGGCGCAGGGCTCGGCCGTCGGACTACCCCAATTGTTGCGCGATCTTGATGGTGCTGGCTACAAACTGGTTTCTGTGCATGACCGACCAGCCAAAACGCTGCTCGGTGAATATGTGTTTGTCATTGAACTGGCAGGGGACGGTCGGCGCGAGGCGCTGGGAGAAGTGTTGGCAAAACATGCCGGCAGCATGAAGAGCAGGCTGTTGGGCAGTTTTGATGTAAAGTAAGGTTTTGACAATGTCGTCGATTAAAAATCATTATTAAAAAGCGCTAAGACGATAAAAAAGAAAACTGGCAACGTCCCAAACCAAGGGCGTTGCCAGTTTTCTTTTTGTTTCACACTGGCTCCAATGATAATCTAATAGCTCATTTCTATAATATGGGCAGAAGTATGCGATACGCAGAGGAGGCAATGGCAATGAAGAAAATTATTTGCTGTATATTGGCAGGGATTATGTTTTCGTTTTCAGGCGGCATGAACCTTGTTCTGGCTCAACCCAAGGATGATCAGAATTATCAAGGTTCTCAATCGCAGGAGCCCCCGGAAAAATGCAAACCGGCGCATGATAAAGGCCCGGAATGCAAGCCGCCGAAAAATGGAAAACAACAGCCACCGCCGCCAAAACAACAAGATAAACCGAAAGAGAAACCACCAAAGGATAAACAACCGCCACCGGATATAAACAATGAAGTAAAACCACCACAAAATCAACCACCGCAAAATTAGCCGGCAATACAATTTGGAGGTTCACTGAATGAGCGTCGAGGTAGTGTCAGAGACGGCGTTGTTGCGCACACGGCAGATTGCTGATTATCCGCTGCGCTACTGCTCGTTCACAGAGGATAGCTCTGTAATTGTAGCCTGCGGCTATTCTCATACGGAAGCTCTGGCAGTTGACAATGGCGAGCTTTTGGGTAGTTGGCCGCAAGGGTTTCCGTCAGTGTCACGGGCTGTTGCTATGCACCCGTTGACGGGCCGTATAGCCAGTATCGACGATAGCGGCGGCGTACATATTCGGGATATTGAAAGCGGACTGGATGCGACGGTTCGTTCCAATAATCCCGTGCGCTATTATCGCCGTCAGCTCAGTTACAGCCCTGATGGACGTTGGTTGGCCATTTGCAGCGATGAAGGACTAGTCGAACTTTGGCAGGCCGACAGCCTGAAACCGGTTATCCGCTGGCAAAAAATCTTGCCGGGGGTTTGCCGGATTGTTTTTTCGCCAGATAATCGTTATTTGATCGCCGGCAATGATCAGAAAAAGGCGCGAGCCTGGCGTATTGTTACCGGGGATTCGGCTCCGGCGCTGGATTCGATCCTTGCAGGGCTGATTGCTTTTCGTCCGGATGGACGTCAGTTGGTGACGGTAACCAGAGATAACGGCAGTATTGCGGTAAGTTTCTGGCAGTGGCCGGAGCGTAAGTTCCTGTTGGAGTTGAAAAGCAGACATACTATTCTTCAAAGCAAACAGGAAGAACTGTTCTATAGTCCCCAAGGCCATATGTTGGCGCTATTGACGGCTTCTCACATCTTGTTCTGGGATGCAACGATCGGCGCGGAGTTGGGATACGTTACCGGGTTTAGTGGTTTTCCCAATCGGGCCGCCTGTGCATTTACTCCGGATGGAACAAGATTCATCGTTGGCGATGCAGTGGGGATCGTGCGAATCTGGGATAGTGGCAGCGGCGAGTTGGTTGCGCTGTTAAGCGGCCATTCCCATGAAGTTTCTTCCATTGCGGTCAGCCCGGACGGGGCGCAGTTTACTAGTGGTGATACTGGCGGGGTTCTGCGAATATGGAATCTGCAACGTTGTGAAGGAGTCTGGGGTGTAAGGGGACATACTGCAGCCATCAGCGCACTTGCGCTGGGAGCGGAAGGTAATTTTATTGCGAGCGGTGATTTTGACGGGCGAACTCATATATGGAATTTGCTAAATGATACAGAGGAGAGCTGCCCAGCCCTGGATGACGATTATGTCCGGGAGTTGTTGTTTAGGCCGGATCAGCGCCAGTTGGCTGTCATGGGCGGAAAAAGCCTCAAAGTGTTTGAAAATGGGCAAACGGTCTTTTCTTTTGCGCCGCAAAACCTGACCGGGTTCACTGACCTGACAGCACTAGCCTTTAGTCAGGACAATCGGCAGCTGGCAGTGGGATATAATCGTTCCAGTCTGGCAATTCAACTGTGGGATAACCACACAGGCGACAATTCAACACTGACTGGATTGGCTGGTATAGAGGAAATGGTTTTCGCAGCAGCGCCGACGGAGCTGTTGATTTTAGCCTGCAATGGAAAAATAGATGTGTGTAATGTGGCAGACGGCAGACGTGAACAAATTGCAGCGACTGCTCTAGAGAACTTGGCGCCGCAACAGGGGAGTGTCGGCAATGATCCAACTGGGGAATGCGTAGTTTGGCTAAGTCGTGATCAGTTGGTATTTCTGGATAGAACTGCCGGAAAAGTCCACCAACAAAAATTAACGCAGGATGCAAACCAAAGATTTACCTTGGTCCGCCCGGATGGCAGGCAGCTGGCT
>JBGSKE010000026.1:0-2635 GCA_041741355.1 Negativicutes bacterium
CCAGCAACTGCACCCGTTTTATCACGCTGGGAGTGTTGCCGATCGATTCAAACCAACCCGGTCGCTGGAAAACTTCGGTTGTCTGTCAGATCGACGGTTCGCGTCCCGGCAGCTTGTATCATATCCTAGCTGAATTTGCCGAACGGGAAGTCAACCTGACCAAGATTGAATCACGCCCGGCCCGAACGGGACTGGGAGAATACCTGTTCTTTTTTGACCTGGAGGGAGGCGTCGGCGAGACGCAGGTTTGCGACGCGTTGCGGGCGGTCGAAGCGAAAAGCCTCTGGTTCAAAAATTTAGGTTCCTATTTATTGCTGGATTGGAAGCGCTGATTTTTGGGTAAATCAGTGGAAAGAGTGGGTTGGGTTGGCAAAAAACCGAGCAGGAATTTATTTGTTGATGCTATTGGCGCCGCTTTTCTGGGGCGGCGCATTTGGCTCGACCAAGCATGTGTTGGCCGAGTTGCCGCCGCTGACGGTGGCGGCAATCCGTTTTTTATTGGCCGGGCTGTTGATGACCGGTTGGGTGTGGTGGCGGGGCGAATGGCAGTGGCGGATTATCCGTGAATCCTGGTTTTCGCTGTTGCTTTTGGCGATTGTGGGGATTTTTGGCTACAATGCGCTGTTTAATATTGGCATGCAGTACACTTCGGCGATCAATGGCGCCTTGGTGATTGTGATCAATCCGGTTACGACTTCGCTGGTTGCGGTGCTGTTTTTTGGCGAACGCTGGAGCTGGCGACAGGGAATCGGCGCAGCGTTGTCGATGTCCGGCGTGCTGATCGTGATCACGCGCGGCGATTGGGCGTTGCTGCGGTCATTGTCGTTGAACCAAGGCGACTTGCTGCTTTTGGGCGCTGTGCTGCTCTGGACAACCTACGCGATTTTGAGCAAGGTCGTCATGCGCAAAGTATCGCCGTTATTGTCGACAGCGGTTTCGATGTTGCTGGGCTCGTTGTTGCTGTTGTTGGCATCGTTGCCGGAACATGGTTGGAGCCGGTTGCCGGGGGTTTCGTTGCAAGTAATGTTAGAATTGCTATATTTGGCCGTCGGCGCAACGTTTATCGCTTTTCTGATTTTCAATATCGGTGTGCGCGAAATCGGCGCCAGCAAGGCGAGCGCCTACATCAACCTGATGCCGGTCAGCGCAGTGTTGATTGCGGTGCTGTTTTATGGCGAACCGGTGACTTTGGTCCACGGCGTGGGCATGCTATGTGTTATGTCGGGTGTTTTGCTGACGACCCGCGGTTCTGCTGAAGGAGGCAAATGAATTGAGCCAAATGGATGAAAAAAAGTTTTTAGCTGAACTGAAGGCGCATTATGCCGCGGTGCCGTTTTTTCAGTTTCTTGGCGCACGAGTTGTCCGGCTGGCGCAGGGGGAAGCGGATGTGCAGATCAAAATGCGGCCGGAATACGCCAACACCTATGGGATCGGTCATGGCGGCGTGGTGGCGGCGCTGGTCGATATGGCGACCGGTGTGGCGCTGCGGACCATGCAGATATTTTTGGTGACGATCGAAACGTCGACGAATTATTTCGGCAAGGCAGCGCTCGACACCGAATTGACGGCCTATGCCCGAATGGTTTACCTGGGCAAACGAATTGCCAATGGCTCGGTGGAAGTCCGCAATAGCGAAGGAGCGCTGGTCGCCACAGGCAAGTCAACCTTCTATGTTACCGGCGACGCCCGGAAGAAGGCAAACGGGGCGCAAGAGTAGATGGCAGAGCTGCATGCTTTTTCGCGGACCGAATTGTTGCTTGGCGCAGTGGCGATGGAAAAATTGGCAGGCAGTCGGGTGGCGGTTTTTGGCATCGGCGGCGTCGGCAGTTTTACGGTTGAAGCGCTGGCCCGAGCCGGCGTGGGCGGATTGACCCTGATTGACGACGATTGCATTTGTCTGACCAATCTTAACCGGCAATTGCACGCGACAACCCGGACGGTTGGACGGGTCAAGGTTGAAGCGATGCGCGAGCGGGTGCTGGAAATTAACCCCTGTTGCGCGGTTTCGATCTTGCAGAAGTTTTATCTACCGGAAAATGCCGCAGAGTTTTTTGTAGAAAAATATGACTACGTGGTTGACGCGATAGACACGGTAACTGCGAAAATTGACCTGATTGTTCGGGCCAAAGACAAAGCAATCCCGGTGATCAGCTGTATGGGGGCTGGCAACAAGCTGGATCCGACCCGGTTTGAGGTAGCCGATATTTATAAAACCAGCATGTGTCCGCTGGCAAAAGTCATGCGCTATGAACTGCGGGCCAGAGGCGTAAAAGATCTGAAAGTGGTTTATTCTCGTGAACAGCCGCTAACGCCGATGGCAAAGACGGAGCCAGTTCCGACGGGAAGCTTGCGGCGGCAGATTCCTGGCAGCATTTCGTTTGTGCCGTCGGTGGCGGGACTGATTCTGGCCGGCGAAGTGATCAAGGATTTGATCGACTGGCAGGCTGAAGCGAAACAGCAGGAATTTTAGGTGGGTTATTAAAAGTAACCCCTAAAGAGTGAAGTCGCTGAATTGGCAAAGGAGCGGTTAGCATGAAACAGTATCATTACAAGTATGGTCATGGGCAGGCGGAATTTTCGCTCGACCCGGCGTTGGTCAAAGCGGAACTGGCGATCAAGGAGTATCCGGTGCTGG
>JBGSKE010000027.1:0-3147 GCA_041741355.1 Negativicutes bacterium
CCCGAAAAGGGCGCCGACCGCAAGGGACCGACCGCCGTCATCAAATCGGCTGCCAAAATGGACCATTTGCAGACCGGCGGCACGCTGCTCAATCAAAAGTTCACGCCCTCGGTAGTGGCTGGCGAACGCGGCCTGGAAAACATGGCGGCCCTGGTCCGGTCGTACTTCAGTCTGGACGGCCACCATATCCAATTCAATGTCATCGACCGCGCCACGCTGCTTGACGCGCAGCAGCACCCGGAAGAGTCCAAAGACCTGATCGTCCGCGTCGCCGGCTACAGCGACCATTTCCACAATCTCAGCAAAGAACTGCAGGACGAGATCATCGAGCGCACCGAGCAGTCGTTTCAGTAAGAAGGAAACGCTGAACAACTCGATTTCAGCGTTTCCCCTGACTGAGCGAGAATTCTCCGCCAACTGGTTTTGACTGCGAAAATAGTCGATTTGATTAGATTTTCGCCGTGAAATTCGTCGTCGAAGATGGGGCGCTTTTCCGAAAAAATCAGCAAGGAAGCTGATTTTAGGCCTCGCCGCGACGGGATGAAGCGTTCGAGGCCGTTCGGAAAAGAGTGTCATCAAGACGTTACGAATTCCGGCAAAAATCGGCGAAAGAGCTTTTCGCAGCAAAACCCTATTGGCTAATCACAAAAAAGAGGCCGTGGAGAAATTGGCGCTACCAGTTTCACCACGGCCTCTCTATCTTCGTTTCGCCTTTGCCTGCCCCCTCGCGTCCGCGCTTACTGCACGCTCTCCCAGAGCACTTCGGCAATATCTTTGGTTTTGACGGTTTCGTCGACATTCTTGGTCTTCGTTCCATCGTCGATCATCGTCAGGCAATACGGACAAGCCGTCAATACCAGAGTCGCGCCGGTAGCCAGCGCCTGTTCGGTCCGTTCCACATTGATCCGTTTGCCGATCAATTCTTCCAGCCACATCCGCCCGCCGCCGGCGCCGCAACAGAATCCTTTGTCATGGTTGCGCTCCATCTCGGTCGCTTTTAGACCGGGGATGGCGGCAATCACGCTGCGCGGTTCGCTGTAAATGTCATTATAGCGACCGAGATAACAGGAGTCATGATAGGTACAGCTCGCCTCGATCGGCTTCTTGGGTTTCAGTTTGCCGCCCGCCACCAGTTGCGCCAACAGCACCGAATGATGCACCACTTCAAACTGGCCGCCGAACTGCGGATACTCGTTCTTAATCGTATTCAGACAGTGCGGGCAGGAAGTGATAATTTTTTTCACGCCATAGCCCTGCCACTGCTCCACATTTGCGGCAACCAACGATTGATACAGGTATTCATTGCCAAGCCGACGAGCCGAATCGCCGCAGCAGCTCTGTTCTTTGCCCAGAATACCAAACGAAACACCCGCCATCTGCAACAGTTTGATCACCGCCGTGGTCACTTTGCGGTTCCGTTCGTCGAACGTCCCGGCACAACCGACAAAATACAGGTATTCGACTTCATTGTTCTCAGCCAACGGCGTAACCGCCAGTTCTTTTTGCAGCCAATCGGCTTCGGAGCGACCGATCCCCCAGGGATTGCCGTACTTCTCCATGCCTTTGAAAACTGCTTGGGCCTCGTGCGGGAAATTGCTTTCCATCATCATCAAATTGCGGCGCATATCGATGATTTTTTCCACATGCTCGACAAACACCGGGCACTGCGTCTCGCACGAACCACAGGTCGTGCAGGCCCAGACCGTTTCTTCCTCAATCACATCCGGCACCAACATTTTGGCGTCTTCTTCCTTGATATCGCCTTTGAGCAATGCCGGCCCTTGTGCGTACAGATGCTTGTTCAGATCCTGTACAAGTTTTTTTGGCGACAGCGGCTTGTCTGTCAGGTGGGCCGGACAGTTGTTTTCGCAGCGACCGCAGCGGATACAGGCATCGCCGTCCAGCAGCTGCTTCCAGGTAAATTGCTGGATCTGAGCCACGCCAAACTGTTCAATCGCCTCATCTTCCATGTCGAGCGGCGTCAGCGCCGTACAGGCTTTATCCTTGGCCAGCATCTGGTTCAATGGGCCGGTCAGGATATGGAAAAACTTCGAATACGGAATATAGGCGATAAAGCCGAAACTCAGGAATAAGTGAATCCACCAGGTTGCAGCATGCAAAGATTTCAAAGTAGCCTTGGCCATGCCAGCAAACGGCAGCGATACAAGCCAACCAACCGGATTCCACATGAACCAGGGATCGCCCAATAGAGCAATTCGCAATCCTTCCAACACAAACCCGGTAACAAAAATCGCTTTTAGCAAGCCCAGCGAAACCAGATCGGTCAATTGATTGTCCAGACCGGGCGTCTTGGTCATATAACGCCGCCAAAAGGCAATTCCGATCCCGACCAGCGCAGCTATACCAAAAATGTCCAATGCCAGCGAAAGAATCAGATAATACCAGCCATAAAACAAAGGGATGTTCAAATCTTCCGTTACCGCCACTGACAAAGTACCAAGCGCACACACGGCAAAAGCGGAAAACAGCAGCAGATGCATCAGGCCAGGCACCGTTTCACGCAAAATTCGCAGATGCAACAACGAGTTGTTGATAAAGCGGACGATTCCCTGCGACCATGATTCCGGCCTTTTTTCCGGTGCGCCGACTTTCCAGAGTCGGTACCGGTCGTAGACGCCCTTGCCAAAAATGGCAAAGGTGACCAGCATGAGGGCCCACATGATCAGATAGCTCTCGCTGTACATCCCGAGAGGTCTCGATGGGGTCATAGGAGTCACAACCTTTCAAATATGATATCAATTTAAACAACAAAAAATTTGTTTCGACATTTTCACGCCATTCTCCTGCACGTACATACGCATTCATAAAATAAAAAAGAGACCGGCAATCCGGCCCCTTTAAAATAGCAGCGCTGTTTTCTGTTACGGATTAACTTTGGTTTTGAAGGTTTGCTTGCCGCCTTTCATCTCGATGACAACGGCGCTCTTGACCGGGTTGTGGTTGGCGTCGATGGTGAGAATCCCTGTGCTGACCTTGAGATCTTTGGTCTTGGCCAGGGCTTCGGCGATTTTGACGCCATCCAGTCCGCCTGCCCGCTTGATCGCATCGGCGATCATCAAACCGGAATCATAACCAAGCGCGGCCAGTGCACTGGGCTCCTGGTTGTATTCTTTTTTGTAGGCGGCA
>JBGSKE010000028.1:0-5142 GCA_041741355.1 Negativicutes bacterium
GCCTCCGGTGCTTTTTCGTAGACTTTGCCCAGTTCGTCGAGTTCGAGCACCTGCTTTGGGCAAAACGCCACGCAGATCCCACAGCCTTTACAGAATTTTTTGTTGATTGTTAGTGCCAAGGTTACGCCTCCATTTCAAAAATAAACATATCATTTATTCACTCCCCAACTAAACATGTAAGAGACGTCAGCAAATCGGGTCATTTCTGCGCTGAGACCAGCATCTCTTCGCCGACTTGCTGCAATTCGTTCACCATTTCCGTGATTGTTTGGGTCGCCTGAGACTGTTCTTGCGTCATCGTAGCCGTTTGTTGGGTATTGCGGATCACCAAGTCCATGGATTGTTTCATCCGTTCCAACATGCCGCCAATATTCTTCACCGATCCTGAACTCTGCACGGACAATTTTCGCACCTCTTCCGCCACCACGGCAAAGCCCCGTCCTTGCTCTCCCGCCCGCGCTGCTTCAATTGCAGCGTTCAGACCCAAAAGATTGGTCTGGCTGGCGACTTGACGGATTGCATCAAGAATTTGATGGGTATTGCTTACGTCAATCGCAGCCTGGCTGGAAAGCTTGGCAACATCCTGCATTGTAGCCGCCAATTCTTCCTGCGACGCGTTCAGTTCTTCCACTGTGGCGGCAATATGAGTAATGGAATCATTAATCCGCTGCGCGTTTTTAAGTAGCAGCTGATTTGTGCTTTGCGACTGAGCTAGCGTAATAATTTTAGTCGTCATCTGACTGATCGACTTTGCAGTGGCCTCTCGTGGAGGGCTCTCGATTATCGATACTCCTGGCAATAAAGAGCTTGCATATTGGGTAAACAAAATTTTTCCCTTGGCAACATAGGCATCCGGACCAATGATAAATTTTGCCGCAGAAAGCGATTTTCGCACAGCGTCATCCGGCATTTCATCACAGGCGACCACTTCGAACCGCAGATGATCGACCTCGTTTTGCACCAGTGACTTTAGGATCGTGTCGGCGCCACCTTTGCTATTATTAAAAACAACTACATTTTCTCCAATTGGAGTTCGGGCAACTTTGACAAAAAAACTGGTGGGGGGCAGCATCTCAAGGCCAATCACCTTGTTTGCCCCGAATTTTTCAATGAACTCTTTTTCACGACTGCTGAAACACACCAGCATATCGGCGGAACGGGCGGCATAATCGGCATAAGTTGCCAGTTCTATTTCCACCATGGAACCAATAGTTTGTACGACTACCTTTTCCAATTCTTGCGCAGTCGATCGATTGCTGCCAACCACCAATAGTTTTAGCGCCATTACACCGCCCCCCGTTGTCACTTGTTATCTTTTTCACACGCTTATCAATTATAAGGATTTACTGTCGCTTTTTATTCGCCTTTGGCTGCGATGTCGCTACATCGCCCGGCCTTTATTACCGAGCTGGCGGTATCATGTCCAACCATCTTTTGCACCTGCCTGCCTAGGTCAATCAAATTCCCTTGATCATAGCCAGTCGAAATCCCCATCTCCTCAAGCATGTGCACCAAGTCTTCCGTTGCAATGTTGCCGGATGCGCCGGGAGCGAACGGACAACCGCCCAGGCCGGCGAAGCAGGCGTCAAAGCGGTCTACTCCGGCCAGCAAACCGGCAACCACGTTAGCCAATCCCATACCACGGGTGTCGTGAAAGTGCAGCACCCAGGTCACATCAGGAAATTTCAATCGAGCTGCTGTCACATAGTCATAGACCTGCTTGGGGTTAGCCATCCCGGTCGTATCGGACAACGAAAGCTCCTTGATGCCAATTTCCCGAAAACAGGCCGCGACCGACAGCACTTGTTCCAGCGGTACCGGCTTGCCATCGAAAGGGCAGCCGAATGCCGTCGATATTGCTCCCGAAAGTTCCATTTGATTGGCGGCGGCAAAATCGGCATACTCACCAAACGAGCGAACTACTTCTTCCGGCAGACGGTTCATATTGCTCATCGAATGGGCCGGGCTGGCCGAAGCAGTGACTTTGGCTTTCATGATGCCTGCTCCTGCCGCCCGCTCCAACCCTTTCCGATTCATCACCAACACCCGATACTCGACGCCCGACTCGCGGCGAATCCGCCTGGCCACTTCATCAGTATCCGCCATTTGGGGAACTGCCTTGGGATGCACGAATGAACCGATTTCCACGATTCTGGCGCCAGCCTGCACCGATTTTTCGATCAGTTCCACCTTTTGTTCGACCGTCAGCATGGTTTTTTCATTTTGCAAACCATCGCGAGGTCCCACTTCACAGACGATGACATTCGCAGGCCATTGCATTAGATCACCCCCTGTTGTTTCAGTTCCGCCAGCTCCTCGGCAGCAAGTCCCAACAGTTCGCCATATACCTCCGCATTGTGTGCGCCCAGTGCCGAGCCGGCCCACTTGATCTCACCGGGAGTCTCGCTGAACACCGGCACGATTCCAGGCATTTTGACGCTCCCCATCGGCTCGTAGGGAACTTCCACAATGTTGTTTCGTTCCGCATAATGCGGATCTTCGAAAATGTCGGCAATGCTGTAAACCAGATTCACCGGTACGCCGGCTTCATCGACGATTCGTTTCAAATCCGCATAATCAAGTGAAGCAATCCAGTCGCTCACAATCACGTTCATCGCCGCATCATTAGCCACTCGGTTCTTCATGCTGCAAAACTGCGGGTCCGTTAAAAGTTCCGGTCGCTGCATCGCCCGCGTCAGATATTCATAGGTCCTGTCGGTACTGCACACCAGCACCACCCATTTCCCATCTTTGGTTTCGTAAGTACCGCCTGGGCTGGAAGTACCGCTCAATTTCGGCGTCCGTTCTTTGATTACGCCATTTTTGTGGAAATCAGCAACCGGAATCTCCATCATCCGGAAAATACTTTCATATAAACTGACGTCAATTTCCTGGGGTTTTCCTGCCAAACAATCGCGGTGGTAAAGCGCCATCATCGTCGACATCGCGGCATACAAACCGCTGATATAATCTGCCAGCGAAAATGACGGACTCACCGGCGGACGGTCTTTATAGCCCGTAATATAGGTCATGCCGGAAAAAGCGGTCGCCGGCGTACCAAAGCCAGCCACCATTGCATTGGGCCCGGTCTGACCGTAGCCGGTGACGCGAGTAACAATGATATTGGGATTAGCCTGCTTCATCGTTTCATAATCCAGACCCCACTTGTTTAGCGTACCTGTCCGAAAGTTTTCAATCACGACATCGCACTGCTTGATCAATTCCAGACACAGTTCTTTTCCCTTGGGTTTGCGCAGGTCCAAAGTGACACAGCGCTTATTGCGGCCCATGGCAGCCCATCGCATCGGTTCCCCGTTGTGATACGGCCCGAGCGCCCGAAACGGATCGCCGCCCTCCGGTTGCTCAACTTTAATGACATCCGCGCCAAAGTCGGCCATCAATCCTGCAGCAAACGGCGCTGCAATTACCGTAGACAAATCGAGAACCCTGACTCCTTTTAATAAACTCAAAGCCGCCACTCCTTTTCATTAGATGAAAATCATTTCCGTATATTAAAAAATTATCATATTTTTTCATCCAATGCAATAGGTTTTCAAAATTTATCTGTTTATTTTCTATTTTGTAAAAAAAAGGACTCGCCAGCGAAACGGCGAATTATACATAAAATATTTATTGGGTAATGTCACAGGAGGAATGCATGGGAAAAGCAGAGGATAAAGGCCAGGTTGTTGCCGGACTCCGCACATTGGAACGCGGACTGGATATTTTGGATCTATACGGCCAGGGAACTTTGAAACTTTCGTTGTCCGAAATCGCCGAAAAAATCAATCTGACTCCGAGCACCACCTCACGATTGCTGCACACACTAAATTTGCGCGGCTACGTGTCACGGGACGAGGAAACAAAAAAATTCAGCATCGGCCCCCAAGCTCTCCGCTTCAGCGTCTCTTCGTTACGGACCTTTGATTTGCGTAAAATTGCCGCGCCTTTTTTGCAGTCACTGCACCAAAAATACAATGAAAGTGTCAGTTTATATATCCTGCTGGATGGTCACCGGGTCTGCATCGACCGGCTGGAAACCACTCATGCCCTACGGCATGTGGTCAATGTGGGTGACCGCTTGCCGCTTCTCCGCGGCGCCAGCGGCAAAGTCCTGCTGGCTTGGCTGGCGGAGGATGAGCGCAAAAAAATACCGGCGGCAGATGCCGTACCGGCTAGTGATCTGGAGAAAATCCGCAAGCAAGGCTATGCCATCAGTCTGGGAGAACGCGATCAAGGGGTCAGCGCGATTTCTGCGCCAATTTTTGACGTTTCCGGGCGCCTTTTGTGCGCGCTGGCAGTAGCAGGGCCGATCGTCAGGCTCAGCCCTGCAGTCTTAGCCGCCATGGCGCCGGACGTAGTGGACACGGCCCGGAAAACCTCGGCGGCCTTGGGGCACGCATAGGCTATACGGCTAAAACTCTTTATAAAGAGACTGTCTCACAATAGGGTTTAACCCTGTTTGAGACAGTCCCTTTTTATTGCCATTGCTCGCCTTCAAACCGCGCACTTCTATGCAGATCGCCGTGGCGTCATCCTGCGTCTTTTCCGCCCGCTCGCCAATGCTGTCGCTCACTTTTGACTATTATCCGAATGTTTGCAATCGGGCAGCGAGCTACTACTTTAAAGACTAATACCCATGTTACGCAGGCAACCCAAATAGTCTTTGTCTGCCATGCAGGACTCATCGACTACTCTGTGGAAATAATTAGTTGGAGGTGTTGCGTGGTGGATGAAAAAGACCGGGTGCTGAAAACACTACTGGATGAAGATAAGAAGCAAGGAAACTTTTTTAGCCTGCACTATACGCTGGAAAAAGCCCACCCTGATCTCGACCGGGATGATATCCTGCGGATTCTAGAAAAACTTGAAGCCAAACGTTTGATCAGTCTTTCGGCGAAACGAATCAAGGGCACGCCGTTTGTGAGGGTCAACGCTACTGCATACACTTTCTTTGACAACCGGGAACAGCGTCAGGCTGCTGAAGAAGCTGCCAAGGCCGATGCCGATGCGCTGGCGCTGGCGGAAATTGAAGATTGGGAAGAACGCACCTGGAACTACAAGATGCTTTCGGTCGGCTTCATCGCTGGCCTGATCAGCGGGATGGCCATCATGTGGGGAGTTCGCAAGTTGTTTCCCTAG